>CAXYYS010000020.1:0-36693 GCA_964293585.1 uncultured Acidaminococcales bacterium | reverse complement strand
GTGAAGAATGTCATCGTCGGTGGTAAAGAATATCCAGTGAGCGGCAGTACGCTGGTTACGGAATATTCCAAGCACGATGCGTACAAAGGTGTAGTACACTGGCAGGTTTTAAGCCGTTATAATGCGCAAACTTATGTAATTTTTAAGAGCTGCTAAACGGACACAGGGTTGTTGCGGGATTATCCGGCAGCAACCCTGTTTTTTTAGTAAAGCACAGTTTGGCTTTTAGCTTGTGTAGGAAGAGGAAGGAGCGTTAAAGATGCGGCTGCGGAAAGTAGCGGCGCTGATCTTCTTAGGCTTGACCACGGTTTCGTCCTGGTGCGGCGCTTTTGAATATGTCAGCAAGGAGGGTGGTTTTAGCATTGCCATCCCGGAGCGGTATAGCTTGTTTGTGACCAAGGATGCGGTGGTAGCTATGGACAGTGCCAGTGGCATCCATAGTTTCGTGTCCAGGGAAATGCAAAAGGATGGGAAAACTTTTACGACATCTGAGTTTGCTACCTTACTACAGGCCATGGATAAGGATATTAAAGCCGGTAAGGATGTGCTGCGTGAACCAGCCTACGCCTTTTTAAGCCAGTCGCAAAAGCCCTGGGGCCACAAGCTGGTCCAGGATTTGTCCGGGGCCGGGAAATTTACCTATCAGATAACGAAGGTGGCCGGTGTGCCGGCTTTGGCTTACCAAAATGCCACAGAAATCAACTACAAAGTCCAGTTGCCGGAACCTTTTACCAGGGAACAGCAGGAGCAGAGCAAAAAGCAACAACCGGGAGTAGAATTTAGCGCTGACGGTAAAGAAATGCAGCTGAAGCTGAAAGTGATTGCGGATAATTATTTATTGAGCCAGCATGACCGGTTGCTGCAGATTGGTAACGGTTATACCCAGGAGGGGGAGCTGTGGCGTAACTCCCGTGAGAAACTGGAAGAGACCCTGGGTAAAAAACTAGGTCTGTTGGCACAGGAACCTTTCAGTCTGGACGCCTATAAAAAAGCTAATCGCAATTTTGCCAGGTCGGTTCAATTTTTTGCACCTCAGGCCAGTAATGAACCGCTGCTAATTAAAGATACCGTTTTTCAGAAAGAATATCGTGTGCCGCACACCTGGATGTATGCTTTTACCCAGGGTAATAATGCCGGGATGGCGTACTCAGCTTTTGGCGCCCTTCCTTACGCGGGTATTGAAAAATATCTGGAAACCCAATTGGGTCCGGATAGCCAGCTGCAGGTTACAACTCAGGACCGGCAGCTCAATATCACTTCTAACCTGGCAAATATAGATACGCAGGCGGCATTGTCCCTCTATCAGGAAGGTCTGCTTTCTGTTTCTGTAAAATTTGCGCCCCAGGAAGGGGATAAGTTTGGGAGCTTTTTGAAGAATCCGGAACTGACTAAGTTAGTCTTTGAAAAATTTATGCAGAAACCGGTACTGCAGGCAGCAACCAGGACCAGGTTGGAGCAGATTTTTAAGATGTCTAACCTGCAGTCTAAGATGGATATCAATCCGGATAATGCCATGGTGCACATGGATGGACACCTGGAGCTGCATTTACCACGCAACACGATGGTGATGAGGCAGCAGGGGTATGATATTTTTACAGATAAGCAGCTGGTGCCGTTCACTACCGATTTTCAGGCGCAACTCTATTTTAATAAGCAAAACATGTTCAACGGTTTGTGCTATCTGCATAAACAGGGCCAGAGTCCCGATACAGTTATTACCGGGACTATCAGGCAGTTTGATTTATACCGGCAGCCTCTCCTAAGAGAAGCTTCCGTGAAGTTGTAAGCTGGATCATGAGATGTAAAGAAAGAAGCTGACAGGATGCGTACTTATCGTTTAACTTTGTGTGCTTTGTTTGTGGCTATCGGTACCTTGTGTGCCAATCTTATCTATATTCCGGCCGGGGTGTCTAAATGTTTTCCCGTACAACATGCCATTAATGTGCTGAGTGCGGTTATTTTGGGCCCGGGCCCGGCAGTAGCTATTGCTTTTGTGATTTCCTGTCTGCGCAACGCTCTGGGGACAGGTTCTCTGTTAGCGTTTCCTGGCAGCATGATTGGCGCCTTGTGTGCCGGATTGTTGTATAAATATTGGCAAAAGTTGCCGGCGGCTATGCTGGGTGAAGTTTTTGGTACCGGCATTCTGGGCGGCAGTGTAGCCTGGGTGGTAGCCAAATTCGTCCTGGGCAGTAAAGCGGCAGCCTGGTTTTTTATCCCGCCGTTTCTGGTAAGCACTATTGGCGGCAGTATCATTGCCGGCCTGTTATTAAAAAGCGGTGCCATGGATTTTGTCTTAAACCGTACTCGCAGTAAACAGGAGTGGGAACATTAAGGTTTTTCTTAAATAACTACGGTAAAGGAGTGATGGACGGTGCCTTTATACATTGTTGAAAAAGATATCGTTACCATGCAGACGGATGCTATCGTGAATCCTGCCAATACGGGGTTGCTCCCTGGCGGTGGTGCCTGTGGTGCTATCTTTGCAGCTGCTGGTTATACGGAACTGGAAGCCGCTTGCCGCAAGCTTGGCAAATGTCCGCTGGGGCAGGCGGTACTAACCCCCGGCTTTAAGCTGCCGGCCAAATATGTGATCCATGTAGCCGGACCAATTTGGGAAGGCGGGCAGAACCATGAGGCGGAGCTTTTGGCTTCCTGCTATGAGCATGCCCTGGTTCTGGCCCTGGAACATGGCTGTCGTTCCATTGCTTTTCCTCTGATCAGCACAGGTATCTATGGCTATCCTAAAAAAGAAGCTTTACACATAGCTCTGGCCACCATCCGGAAATTCTTGCAGGAAGCGGACTTGATAGTTTACCTGGTGGTTTACGACCGGTTTAAGCTGACCGTTTCAGACAAGGTAAAAGTTTCCCTGGATGATTATCTGAGTAAACATTATGAGAACATCTTAGAAGAAAGCGCTAATCTGAGACCGCGTTACCGGCAGCGCAGCCGGCATGAACTGGAACAGGACCAGATTATGTCCCGGGAGCTGCGGGCCTTGCGGGAACATGAACAGGCTTCGTCTTTTAGCGAGAAGCGGGCAGATTCAATAATGGTTGAAGAATACCAGATGATGTCTTTGCCGGGAATGCCGTCTCTGTTGCCCGGTTTTACCGAAACATTATTTAAACTAATCAAAGAACGCGGCTTAAGCGAGATTGAGGTTTACCAGCGTGCTAACCTGGACCGGAAACTATTTTCCAAGATCAGGAAGGCGAAACAGTATAAGCCCAGTAAAGCCACGGCCCTCTCTCTGGCCATCGCCCTGCATCTGTCCGTTTATGACGCGGAGGATCTACTAGCCCGGGCCGGCTATGCCTTTTCACCGGCGGTGAAAGCGGATGTCATCGTACAGTATTGCTTTGAAAAAAAGATTTATGACATTATTGAAGTCAACGAGCTTTTGGGTTCCTGTGGGGAAAAACCTTTTGGACCCTGAGTCATGTCGCTTGGCAAACGACCACTTTCTTTTTTAAAGTGCTATCCTTAACTTAACCAAGTTAAGGAGGTTGATACGATGAAGAATTTGACAGAATTAGTTTTTATCCTGGATCGCAGCGGTTCTATGGAAGGCTTGGAAGCTGATACCATCGGCGGATTTAACGGTTTGTTGGCGGCCCAAAAGAAACTGGAAGGCCAGGCACTGGTCACTACGGTACTTTTTGACGACAAATATGAACTTTTGCATGACCGTGTCGCGCTGACGGGAGTTAATCCTCTTACAGAAAAAGATTATTATGTGGAAGGCTGTACGGCGTTGTTAGATGCTATCGGCCGGACGGTAGCAAAGATTAAAGCGGCTCAGGAGCACACCCGGGAGGAGCAGCGCCCCGAGAAAACTTTGTTTACGATCATTACTGACGGTTACGAAAATGCCAGTTCCGAATATACTTTTGGCAAGGTGAAACAGTTGCTGGAGCAGCAGCAGGAACAGGGTTGGGAGTTTGTTTTTATCGGCGCGAACATAGATGCCATTGCGACGGCCAGCAAGATGGGCATCAGACAAGACCGGGCTACCAATTATATGGCGGATGGAGCAGGTGTGCAGTGCTGTTATGAAGCCGTGAGCTCCCTGAACATGAGCTTTCGCCGTGACGGTACAATCAAGAAGGGCTGGGACCGGAAACTGGAGGCAGATGTACGTAAACGCGGCCGCAGGTAAGCACATATAAAAAGGGCCATCTCTTGTGAGATGGTCCTTTTTTTTAGACTGGATAGAGTTTACATGGATTTAGGCTTCAAAATAATCCGGGTAAAGGTACGGCTCATATTGTTGCCAAAGTTGCGCATCCTGCGCATGGCGGTAGTATTACGGTGACGGCGTGGTTTCATATCTGCCTCACTGCCAAAATCTCCCCTGTTCAGGTAGGTAATCTTAGTTTTGTCGGGATTGAAATACTCCCGGAGCGCACGAGCTAATCTGTCTGGTTCTGCATCCTCCCGGCGGGTAAAGATATCAATGGTGCCAAAACCAATTTCCGGGTACAGATGCATAAGGACATGTCCCTGCTTACAGGAGACACCAACAGAAAATTCTTTGCTGCCGTCCTCCCGGTCCATGATGATCTTGCGCGGACTCATGTTGCAGCTTTTAGCATTGTCTTCCAGGGTCCAGGCCACCTTGTCTGCATCATCCAGAAGAGCGGTACTGCAGTTATACATATCCATGGCAATCAGCTTGCCTGTTGATTTTAAATTCATAATCATCCAACTTTCGTAAGCCTAAAGTTGCAAAACAGCATATACAGATGCTTTTTGTATTGCTTAGAAATTATACCAAAGGTAGTCCATCTTGTCAAAGAAATATAGTCTTTAGCCGCCGGCCGTGTTATAATTAAAAGGAATAATTACGAACGGGGTGTGTGATGGAACAACTGGAAGGAGCCGTGGCCGCTATCGTCTTTCAAAGTGCGGACCAAGGTTTTAGTGTTTTTGCGGTGCAGAGTCCAGGTACAGGCAAGGTAACTGCCGTGTTTAAAGGACCAGCGCCTTTTTTAGGTGAAAATATCGTGGCGCAGGGGTTGTGGCAGGAACATAGCCGCTTTGGCCGGCAGTTTGCCATTCAGACTTATAAGACGGTAATGCCTTCCTCAGCGTCCGGAATAGAGCATTTCTTGGGCTCGGGCGCCGTGAAGGGTATCGGTAAAGTTACGGCAGCACGGATTGTGGCTACTTTTGGTGCGGCCACTTTAGATATTTTATCTAAGCAGCCTGCCAGGTTGGCAGAAGTACCGGGTATCGGCCGGAAAAAAGCAGCAGATATCGGGGCAGCTTATGCAGAACTGGCGGGAATCCGGGAACTGATGTTATTTTTGGAGTCCCACGGTATCAGTGCCAACTATGCGGCCCGCATTCAGGCAGCCTATGGCAATCTGGCCCTGGAAAGGATTCAGAATAACCCGTACGATCTGGCCGCCGATATTGACGGCATTGGTTTTCAGACGGCGGATAAGATTGCCATGGACATGGGCGTGGAACGGGAAGCGTCTGCCAGGCTTCAGGCAGGTCTGGGATTTGCCCTGACGACGATTGCTACCAACGGTCATACCTGTGTTCCGGAAGGAGAACTGCTACGGCTGGCTACCAGATTACTGGGCGTGGATCCGGGACCGGTGGAACGAAAATGTAATGAACTGATTCAAGCGGACCTGCTGCGTACGGTGGATTACGGCGGGCAAACTTTAATTTATCCGGAATATCTGTATCGGGCTGAGGTGGAAACAGCCAGGAACCTGCTGTATTTACGGGATAATGCTGCCAGCCTGGGCAAAGTGGATACTGAACGCATCATGGCAGCCTGGGAAAAAGAGGCAGGCATTGAATTGGCTGAAGCCCAGAAAGAAGCTATCAGGGTGTCACTGCGCTACGGCGTCTTTGCCCTTACCGGTGGTCCTGGTACCGGTAAGACTACGATTATCAAAGGTATTTTGGCGGTGCTGAAACGTGCAGGCTGTCAGGTACTTTTGGCAGCGCCAACAGGCAGGGCGGCCCGGCGTCTGGCCGAAGCAGCCGGGCAGGAAGCTAAGACGGTACACCGCCTGCTGGAATATAATGTTACCGGCGTTTTTGGAAAAGATGAGGACGATCCTTTAGAAGCTAATGCGGTTATCATAGATGAAGCTTCGATGCTGGATATCGTGCTGACCTATCATTTGCTGGAGGCCCTGCCGGCCGGCTGTCGTCTGATCCTGGTGGGAGATGTGGACCAGTTGCCCAGTGTGGGTGCCGGCAGCGTCTTAAAAGATATTATCCGTTCCGGCAAGATGCCTGTGGTACGTTTAAAAGAAGTTTTCCGTCAGGCGGAAGTCAGTCCTATCGTGCGTAATGCGCATAAGATTAATCAGGGCGATTTGCCGGAATGTGTGCCGGGTACGGATTTTGCCATGGCTTTTTACCAGAACGAGTTTGAAGCAGCCGCATTTATTACGGAAACATATGCGGCGGCCAATCAGAAAGACTGGCAGCAGTGCCAGGTTTTAACCCCCATGCATCGCGGTCCCTGCGGGGTAGAGAATTTAAATAAGTTGTTGCAGGCCAGGATGAATCCGGCCGCGCCGGGAAAGGGAGAGGTCCGAATCCCGGGAGGCATATTCCGTTTGGGTGATAAGGTCATGCAGATTCGCAATAATTATGATAAGGATGTGTATAACGGCGATATCGGCCGCATCATGGCCATCAGCCAGGATCAGACGGTACAGGTTTGGTATCCTGAACGGTTGGACGGACAGTATGTAGCCTATGCGCAGGGAGAACTAGCAGATTTACAGCTGGCTTATGCCATGAGCGTACATAAATCCCAGGGCAGCGAATATCCTATGGTAATTTTGGCGCTGGTGCCGGGGCATTATATCATGTTGCAGCGTAACCTGCTGTACACGGCGGTGACCAGGGCCAGACAGAAAGTTTTGCTGGTAGGGACCAAGGCCGCTTTGCAGACGGCGGTCTTGAACGATCGTACCCGCAAGCGTTATTCTTTGCTGGCAGAGCGTCTGCAGGAAGACGGAGAAATCGTGTGACTACAGGTATATCGTCTCAGGTAGTAATGAGAGTGCGGTTCTTTGCACTTTAATTTTATGCTAAAACATTGTATGAAGGAGATGAGGTCATCAGTATTTTTAGACAGTTTAGTATAGCGTGCGGAGCTTTGGGCAGTCTGGTAAGAGAAATCTTTTTTCCCCGGCTCTGCTATGGGTGCCGGGTGGAGATTGCGGACGGTTGGCTTTGTCCGGCTTGCCGGCAGGGCTTGTGGGTGGGTAAAATTTTGCCGCCGGAGGAAGCACTGGACGGGGCGTGGTTGCTATTTGCCTACGATCAGGCGGTGAAAGAAGCCATCCGGAAGATTAAGTTTGCCGGGGACCGGGAGCTGCCTGTTCTTTTAGGTAGTGAGGCAGGTCTGGCCTTAGACCGGGAAGAGTGGCCGGCATTTTTGCCGCAGGAAGCCCTGGTGACAGGGATACCTACGGATGCCCGGCGGCGTCAGGAACGTGGCTTTGATTTGCCTGAAGTTTTATTCAGGCAGGCTGTGACAGAACAAGGTTTGGTCTGGCGGTCCTTGCTTAAGCGAACCCGGCCTACGGAACCATTGTTCAGCCTGAATCCGGAAGAGCGCAGTTTGTGCCTGGAAGGTTGTTTTGCAGTGCTGGGTGATGTCCGTGGTAAAAAAATAATCCTGACGGATGATATTTTTACCACAGGCGCCACGATGCAGGAAGCAGCTAAGACGCTGCGGGCTGCCGGTGCTGCCGGCGTGACGGCTTTAACTTTTGCCGGTGCCCTTGATAATCTGGGCTAACCTGGCGGTGCTAAGGCGTGCAGATGTGTATGAAAGTAAGATGTAAAAATAAAAAAAGGAGCGATGATGATGTGGAAAACCAGAGTGGGTCTTAAGGATGGTTTCATTTTTGATTACTCCAAGATGTTGGGCGAACGGCGTTTAACGATGAAGGACCTGGAAACTTTTGCTTCCGGGTTGATGCCCGCGGCGGCCCGGATTCATAAAATTTATTATCAGGGTGTTTCTGCCGGGCATCTGTCCAAGGACGGAACACCGGAACATGTTTATTTTATGCGTCAGGGTTATCTGGAAAAGGGTAATCCCAATACGGAAGAATCGGTACGTGAACTGGAATTGTATGGAACCAGGGTCAAGGAAGAGGCAGATGTGGTGCTCTTTTTTGGCATAGGTGGTTCTTATCTGGGCAACAAAGTTTTGTTCGACCTGGGCGCCGGTTCTTACTGGAACAGTTTGCCAAAACCTAAACGCCACGGCCGTCCACGCATTTATTTTTCGGGCAACAATGTAGATGCTCAGGCGTTTCTGGATTTGGAAACAGAACTCAAATATCTGGCATCCAGAAAAGCAGTGCGAGCTGCAGCAGCCACGGTAAAAGCGCCTCTCAGGGTGGAGATGGTGGTTATCAGCAAGAGCGGTACGACCATGGAACCTTTAGCTGCTTTTAGTTATTTTTACGGCAAGCTGACACAGGATAAGCATTATAAGGTAACGGTTACTGCCGTAACAGGTATGGACCCCAAAGAATCTGCCTTGTTCCGTCTGGCGCAGGAACATCATTGGCGCTGTTTTAACCTGCCGGAAGGCATCGGTGGACGTTTTTGCGTTCTCTCTAATCCCGGTCTGATTACCGGAGCCGTGATCGGACTTAATATCCGGGAGCTGCTTCAGGGTGCACGGGACATGGCTGATTTATGCCTGAATGCGAAACAGGAAGACAATCCGGCCTTGATTAATGCAGGCCTGAAATTTCTGGCGCAGAAGAAGCTGGGCGCCGACATTGAAGTCTTCATGGGCTATGGAGACCGGCTTAAAAGTTTGGGCGAATGGTATGTGCAGTTGCTGGCAGAATCTCTGGGCAAACGTACTGACCGCCAAGGAAAAGAAATTAATTATGGGCGTACGCCTATTGTTGCCGTAGGTACTACGGATATGCACGCGCAGACCCAGCAGCATCAGGACGGCAAACGCAATAAGGTGGTACAGTTCCTGCAGGTAGGGCAGAAAAGCAAGGTAATTACTCCCAGGATTTTTGCCCATGACGCGGCGTGTGAGAAATATGCAGACCGGGATGTAGCTGCTTTGCTGGAACTGGCGTTGACCGCTAATGAACAGGCTCTGGACAGCGACGGACGTCCCAGTGCCCGTTATATCCTGCCCCAACTGGACGAGCGTCGTTTAGGACAGCTATTGATGTTCCTGATGTTCAGCATCGCTTATGAGGGCGAACTGGCGGATGTGGATGCGTATGATCAGCCGGGCGTGGAAGCCTATAAACGTATCATGAAAAAGGAATTAGGCAAACGCTGACATAGATTTGTCATAGCTCTTGTGTACAATAAAATTGTCAATCGTAACATATAAGCTGAAAGAGGAAACGGGGCTGGATGATGAAGAGGTTGTGCAAATTTCTGATAGTTGTGCTGGCGCTGAGCTGTTTGCTGGCAGGTTGCGGCAGTAGTAAAGGCACTAGCAGTATCCTGGCTCAGTTAGCCGGGACAACAGCAACGAATGTGGGACCTGATACTGGAACCAGGTCCCAGCCAACGGTACCTGCGCAACAAGGCAGCACGCCAGGTAGCGTAGCGGCAGCAGAAGTTCCAGTTATGCCGGGACAGCTGACGATTAAACTTTTAGATGTGGGCCACGGCGATTGCATCCTGCTCCAGGGTGACGGTAAGACTGTCCTGATTGATACCGGCGACGCATCTGCCAACGATACTATCCTGCAGAAACTGCGGGAGAACAAGGTGCATTTTATTGATGCGCTTATCATCACTCATTATCACAGCGACCATAACGGCGGCCTCTTGACAGTACTGCGCAATTTTGGCGTGGGCTGCATCTATGACGCCGGCGTTGTAAATGACTACAGCAATTTTGTGAAAAATATGTTTCAGGAATATGCGGAAGGACGCTGGAACCGGACGATATTGCGGCGTGGCCAGAGGTTAACCTTGAAGGATGGTTTTTATTTTTCCGTACTTTCGCCGGGCAGCCAGCTTCTTCCTAAAGGAAAGAAAGAATATGGTCACTATCTGAATAACAACAGCCTGGTCCTGAAGCTGCACTATGGTAAATTCCAGATGCTTTTTACCGGAGATATGGAAGCGGCGGCGGAATACCAGGTAATGGGTAATTATCCGGCCGCAGATTTACATGTGGATGTGCTGAAAGTAGCGCACCATGGCAGTAAGACTTCTTCTACCTGGAACTGGCTGAACACGGTGAAACCGACCTGGGGCGTTATCAGCTGCGGCGGCGATCCGGAAAAATTTAAACATCCTGATCCCAAGGTGCTGAGCACCTATCAATATCTGGGCATCAAGGTTGTCACAACCAAACAGAACGGAGACCTGATTATCACTACGGACGGAAAAACTTACAACGTCCATGGCAGTAAGTAAGTTTAAACGGAGGCGGAATATGAAAAAATTTATCTTGAGACTGTTGCTTTTAAGCAGTCTATGTCTGTTGTTGGCTGTGCCGGCCCTGGCGATGAATGAGGCTGCTGTGCAGAAAGAGATGAGTATCGGCAGCGTGGCCCTGGGAGATACAGTGGCGCATGTAGAAGCAGTATACGGTAAACCTAAGGTTTACAATGAAGGTCCTAAGATTATATATTTGAGTTATAACGATTTATACGAGATCCTGGCAATTCGTGATAAAGAACAGGGTACTTATGTGGTCAGTGTCGGTGCCAAGGCGAACAGTTTAATGACGCCGGGCGGATTACATACGGATATGCCCTTCAGCCTGGCCCAGTCCAGGTTAGGTACACCGACGAATGTGGTACAGGCCGACCCGGAACTGGTCAAGACCAAGAACGAGGGCTTTACAGCTACGTATGTCCTGGGCCGCCGGCATCTGCGCTTTGTGGTAGATCACACCGGTTTTGTAAGGGAAATCTGGATTAACCATCGCGTAGCCGATGATCCACGCTGGAATTAAAATTTGAGGCAGACCTCAGTACGGATTCCTTTAATCTTTGTTAGAATTTAAGTACGGACAAACTTTAGGGGAGGCGAGCGTATGACTGGTAAAAAGTTTCTTGGACTGTTGCTGGCAGTAGTAATGCTGATGGCATATATTGCCGGGGCAGGAACTGCTTTGGCAGAGGAAAGAGAAGTAACGGGTTTAACTGTTGCAGAGCGGAATAAACTGGATACTTTCTTTAGTAATTTTTCGGAGGCAGGCCTGCCGGATTTTGCCAACGGCAGCTTATCTTTAGATGCTATCTTGAACTTTGGGGTTGACCATGTACGTATGAATACGCCGGGCCGGGACATGACGAGCCTGGATGCTCATCATTGGGGAGTTTCTACGGAACAAGTGCGGGCGGCGGTGCATAAATATTTTGGTTATACGCTGGCGGATGCAGATTTGCGGGCAACCACCCGGTATTCTTTAAATAACAATGGATATTACATCCTGCCCAAGGCAGACGGAGAAGGCGCCGTGTTTTCACAGGTCGTTACGTTTAACGCCGTGGGGGACGGACGGTATGAAGCTACTGTCAAGGTATACAGGGCCAGTCCTACCTTTGAGGGGGATGTGCATGCAGCACCTTCTGAATGGTTAAAAGGTGACCGGCAGGATATGCCGCATCTGACTGCGGTTTATCGCGCTAAAGTCAGCGTAGCGGATCCGGCAGGGCCTACCTATTATTTAGAGGCTTATCAGAAACAGCAATAAAGGAGTGGTAGTATGCAGGACAAGGACATCAGCGCTGCAACTTTGGCGGCAGTGCGGCAATTTGTGACGGAACGCAACTGGGATCAGTTCCATAATCCTAAGGACATGGCAATTTCTTTAAGTTTGGAAGCGTCCGAACTTTTGGAGCTTTTCCAGTGGTCAGGTACAGACCTTGCGGTGCCGGCTAAAAAGCCGCAGATGGCGGAAGAGTTAGCAGATGTATTCATGTACTGCATCATGCTCAGCCAGGTCCTGAATCTGGATCCGGAAACCATTATTAAAGAAAAACTGGCACAAAATAAGCAAAAATATCCTGTAGACAAAGCTTACGGCAGTGCCAAAAAGTATACGGAACTGTAACATGCTTAACAATATATTAGCAAGTTAATAGGAATAATAAAAAAATTAGCCCTTTTCCTTGACAATGTTGAGGGGAAGGGCTAAGATAGCGTCAACAACAAAAAATTCATCACGAGTAGCGGAGGGACTGGCCCTATGAAACTACGGCAACCGCACTCCGGTGCATGGTGCCAAATCCAACGGAGCAATCCGGCAGATGAAGCAAAAGACGATGCGAACTCTTCATCTGAAGAGTTCTTTTTTTGCGAGCATGATGAAAGGTAACGTTGTTAAATTTGCGGCGTTTATGCCGGATAAAGGAGATTGTACAAGATGAAGAAACTGGTGTATCTGTTAGTAGCATTGGTGCTGGTGGCTTGTGGGGTGGCAGGGTGTGGCAGTAGTGCAAAGGACGGCGGTACGGCTAAACCGATTAAGATTGGTGCTACGGCCGGTCCGCATGCACAGGTAGTAGAAGCGGTGGCCAAGGAGGCGAAGAAGCAGGGCCTTAATGTGCAGGTTGTGGAATTTAGCGACTATGTGACTCCTGATAAGGCCTTGGCCGATGGCGACCTGGATTTAAACAGTTATCAGCATGCGCCTTTCCTGGCTAATTTTGCTAAACAGAATAATGCTAAGCTGGTACCTATCGGCAAGACGATTCTGATGCGCATGGGCATTTATAGTGACAAGATTCACGATATAAAAGCAATACCTGACAAGGCTACGGTTGCTATTCCCAATGATCCAACTAACGGTGGCCGGGGTCTGGTGCTTTTGGAAAAAGCCGGCTTGCTGAAGTTGAAACCTGGTACAGGTTTTAAGGCTACGGTCAAAGATGTGGTAGAAAATCCCAAACATCTGCAGTTTAAAGAACTGGAAGCAGCACAATTGCCGCGCAGCCTGAGCGATGTGGATCTGGCCGTCATCACCATGAATTATGTGATGAGTGCGAAGCTGGATGTTAAGAAACAAGGTCTCTTCTGGGAAAAGGATGATGAACCGCTGGCAGTGATGGTTCTGGCTGCCAGGGAAAAAGATAAGGATAACCCGTCTTATAAGAAAATTGCAGACTTGTTCCATTCTGCAAGCGTGAAGCAGTATATAGCTGATACCTTTAAAGGTACTATCGTACCGGCTAACTAAAGGGCAGTTTTTAGGCGCTGGTCCATATTTGTGGTATAATTAAACTAATTTAAAAATATGGAGGCGCTTATGATGCGTAAAAGTTTGTGGGCTAAAATCATGGTTCTGGCAATGCTGTGTCTAAGTTTGGCTGTGCCGGGCTTCTGCGTACAGATGCCGACAATTGAGTATGAGGAATTTCAGTTAGGGGATATTAAGCCCGGTACCCAGTTGAGTGCCGTGACCGCAGAATACGGCCAGCCGGTAAGTCAGGATAAGTTCCTGCATTATTCTTACGGTAAAAAGCTTAAAGGTATTGTCTATACTTTTAGCAACGGTATGAGTATTTATACCCTGCCGACAAAACGCAAAGCTGTGAGCACTATTATCGGTGTTACTACTACTAATGCCGCTTTGACTACTCCCAGCGGTTTTGCGGTTGGGAAACCCTTCAGCATGGTGACAAGCAAATATGGTACGGTGCTGGCGGATATTCCCGAAAGCCTGGAGGCAGTCAGCGATAGGACTGCTGTTAGTCAGGGTTACAATTTTTATGAATATACCTATGGACCATCTGTGATGAGGTTCAAGGTTGACAAAAGCAATATCATCCGGGAAATTAAATTTACTATGGGTGCGTGAGTATTTAGTTTAAGATCCTCGTTTTTAAAACCGGTCTTACCTGACGGCGGCATGTTGCAGACGGTAAGGCTGGTTTTATTTTGCGGTCTCCCCGGTAAGTTGTGACTTTTTTGCGAAAGCACTTGCAAAAAGTCAAATGGTCAAATATAATTAAATTAAATTATACATGGCACGGAGATGAGAATATGAAAAATATTGCAGATATTATTGAACACTATATCGTGACCCAGTTGCTGAGCGAAGATGAAAATGAGTTGCAGATGAGCAGGAGCGATGTGGCGAGCAGGGTGGGATGTGCTCCCAGCCAGGTCAGTTATGTGCTTAATACACGCTTTACCCTGGATCGGGGGTACCTGGTACAAAGTAAGCGTGGCAGCGGTGGTTTCATCCGCATCATGAGGGTGTTGCCCCTGGAAAAGAAACCGGAGGCTGAGCCAAGCGTGGATGAATATCTGGAATATTGGTATCAGACTAAGGCCCTTACGGCCAGGGAATTTGTCATGCTTAAGTACCTGTTCAGCCGTCTTAATTTAGAAGAGGAAGATAAACTGGCTCTGTTGCGGAAAACTTTGCATGAGATGATTAACGTTAGTTAAGGTTGGTGCTGCCTAAGGTGACAGCTTAGCAGTTGAAAATATATTTTACAGGTTTATTTTAGTCCAGGACTTAAGAGGTGATCCCTATGTTATGTGAGAGATGTCACAAACGCGAAGCGACCATGCATGTGGTGTGTGTAGTGAATAATAAACAGATAGATAAGTGGTTGTGTGCTCAGTGTGCCCAAGAGCTGGCACCGGATAATGTCATCGATGTGAATAGCGATAGCATGAAGGCTTTTTTAGAAGATTTAATCAAACCATTCGCTCATAAACTGGTTAGCGCTCAGCCTGTGGACGGACTGTTAAGCGAACAGCATTACACTCAGGATGCCAACCGGGTTCTGGTTGCTGCCAGACGGTATGCGAAACAGCGCCGGCAGGAACGTATTGCCACCGAACATATTTTGCTGGCTTTACTCAATGAGAATTGTTATGCTGCCAAACTGTTGGCTGCCCTGAAAATTAATAAGGACATGGTCCGGGTGGAGCTGTCCAGCTGGATGGGCGGGAACGGAGAAAGTGAAGAACCGGCAGGTTTGTCGCCTAAGGCTAAAGAAGCCATGCGTCTGGCTCGGGAGTTTGCCCAAAAAGATTTGCTGAGCCAGGTGAGCACGGCACATATTCTTTTAGGGCTTGTTGCCGCCGAGGAAGGTGTAGCTGCCAGGGTCTTGGCACATTTTGACCTGACCTGGAGCAAGCTGCAAAATCAGATGCACGAGGATTTTATTGCTTCCAAGGAACTACCGGAAGGTAATAAATTTCAGGCGCAGATGGAAGCAGAAATGGCTCAGGAGAAAATGAAAAGGGCGCTGGAGGCTTTGCAAGGTTTCGGGCGTAATTTAAATGAACTGGCCCGGCAAGGCAAGCTGGATCCGGTGGTGGGACGTGCTAAGGAAATTGGTCATGCGGCCCGCGTCCTCAGCCGCAGGACCAAGAATAATCCGGTGTTGATCGGAGAAGCCGGTGTGGGTAAGACTGCGGTAGCCGAAGGTCTGGCACAGATGATCGTGGCTAAAAAGGTGCCTGAATTCCTCCAGGATAAAACGGTGTTCAGCCTGGAACTGGGCAGTATCTTGGGCGGATCCAAGTATAGGGGTGAACTGGAAGAACGGCTGCAGGAAATTATTGAAGCCGTACGTGATTGCCCGCAGATGATTTTATTTATAGATGAGATGCAGATGCTGATGAATGGCGGCGACGGCACCGTCAGTATGGGAAATTTGTTAAAACCCTCCCTGGCACGGGGAGAACTGCATGTGATCGGCGCTACCACAGTGGCAGATTACAGGAAGAGTATCGAGAAAGATGCGGCTCTGGAACGCAGGTTCCAACCCATCTTGATTAAAGCGCCATCTGTGGCAGAGACTTTAACCATCTTAAAGACTTTGCGGCCCCGGTATGAGGATTATCATCAGGTAGAGATTAAAGATGAGGCCCTGCAGGCTGCAGTTGAACTTGCAGACCGGTATATCAGTGACCGCAATCTGCCGGACAAAGCTATTGATTTGCTGGATGAAGCTTGTGCAGAAATAAGGCTGCATAGTGTAAAAGATTATAGCGGTCAGATGGGCAAGCCTCAGGTGGAACGCTGCACCATTGAAAAAATGATTTCCGAGTGGACCAATATACCTCTGGAACGTCTTACCATGGCTGAATCCAAACAGTTGATGCATCTGGAGGAACAATTACATCAGCGGGTCATGGGACAGGAAGCAGCTGTTGGTGTGGTAGCCAGGGCAATGCGGCGTGCTCGGGCGGGCTTGAAAGATGTTAACCGTCCGGTAGGTAGTTTCCTGTTTTTAGGACCTACCGGCGTAGGCAAGACTGAACTGGCAAAGGCTTTGGCTGAAAATCTTTTTGGCGATGAACGGGCCCTGGTACGTTTTGACATGAGCGAGTATATGGAAAAGCACACCGTGTCCAGATTGATTGGCGCGCCTCCGGGCTATGTAGGTTATGATGAAGGCGGTCAGCTGACCAGCGTAATCCGGCGTCGTCCTTATGCTGTTATCTTGCTGGATGAAATTGAAAAGGCACATCCTGATGTTTTTAACATTCTGTTACAAATCATGGAAGATGGTCGCTTAACGGATGGCCAGGGTAACACGGTAGACTTTAGGAATACGGTTTTAATCATGACCAGTAATGCCAGTGCAGAAAAACTGGCAGGTGGTAAGGCTCTGGGATTTGCCGCCAGCGACACTGAACAGGAACAAAATAAGAAACAGGCAGTCCTGGAAGACATCAAACAGGTCTTTCGGCCGGAGTTCTTGAACAGGGTGGATGAAGTCATTGTATTTGATACCCTGGGGAAAAAGGAACTGGCACAAATCGTGGACAAGCTGCTGGCAGAGATGCAGGTCCGGTTGGCAGATATGGGGCTGCATTTAAAAGCCAGTACGGAGGCTAAAGCTAAATTACTGGCAGTAGGGATGGATGTGCGTTACGGAGCACGTCCGCTGCGCCGTGCCTTGCGTAAAAATGTGGAAGATAAACTGGCAGATTTGTACTTGTCCGGAGTTTTTGGCCGGGGCGATACAGTCAACCTGGATGTGGTAGGGGGAGAGTTTGCCTTTACGCATGTGGAAAATACACCGGAGAATGTGTGCGTACCTCTGGGAGAGGAAGTAGTTCATGGCCAAAGCTAAAGTTAAGTATGTCTGTCAGAACTGTGGTTATACCACGGTTTCCTGGTTAGGAAAATGTCCGGAGTGCGGTACCTGGGACAGCTTGGTGGAAGAAACGGCTATGCCGGCGTCCCAGGGAACTACCAAAAGTTTTCTCAAGTTTATGGAAAACGGTATCCCCAAAACTTTAGCTAATATCAGCCAGACACAGGTGGAACGAATCGTGACCGGGATAGGTGAGTTTGACCGTGTCCTGGGTGGCGGTATCGTTCCTGGTTCCCTGGTGCTTTTAGGCGGTGATCCGGGTATCGGTAAATCCACAATACTGCTGGATGTGGTGATGCGTTTGTCTGAGCGGCAGCTAAAGTGTCTTTATGTCAGCGGCGAAGAAAGTGAAGAACAGACGGCATTACGGGCACAGCGCCTGGGTAAATGTTCTGACAGCCTGTTGCTTTTAACGGCTACTAATCTGGACCATATTTTGGACCAGGCAGAAAAAGTAAATCCGTCCCTTCTGGTGGTGGATTCCATCCAGACGATGTTTACGGAGGCGGTGGAAACTGCGGCCGGCAGCGTAGGCCAGGTTCGGGAATGTACAGCCAGGCTGCTGCGTTTTGCTAAGACGACAGGGATTGCGGTCCTGATTGTCGGCCATATGACTAAAGAAGGTAATATTGCGGGACCGCGCCTTTTGGAGCATATGGTGGATGTGGTATTACAATTTGAAGGTGACCGCAGTTATGCCTTCAGGGTGCTGCGTGCCTTAAAAAATCGTTTTGGCAGTACCAATGAGAGTGGTATTTTTTCTATGGAAGAAGGCGGGCTTAAGGAAATTGCCAACCCGGAAGGGTTGTTCCTGGAAGAAAGGGAACAAGCGGTGACGGGAGCGGTGGTATGTGGCTGCCTGGAAGGAAATCGTCCTATCCTGACAGAGTTTCAGGCGCTGGTGAGCAGGACACCTTTTGGCCTGCCCCGGCGTACTGCGGTTGGTTTTGATTTCAACAGGCTGAATATGTTGATTGCCATCCTGGAAAAACACAAGGGCATGGATTTTGGTACCTATGATGCCTACGTGAACGTAGTAGGTGGTATGCGTGTCCGGGAAACGGCGGCTGATTTGGCGGTTATTGCTGCGCTTGTTTCCAGTATGCGGGATAAACCTGTACCCTATGGACTCCTGACTTTTGGAGAGGTAGGGCTGACAGGGGAAGTGCGCCGTGTAGCAGTTCCTGAGCGGCGGATTGCTGCTGCTGCTAAACTGGGTTTTAAAAAATTTGTGGTACCGGCAGGAAGGATAAGTATGGGACAACTGGGCGGCGTCACGAAAAACAAGATTGTACAGGTGCGGACCGTAGCTGATGCTGTAGCTGCTATATTTTCTTGAAAAAAATAACAGGAAAGATGCTAGCCGGGTTATGCTTTTCTTACAATTACGGGAAAAATTGCAGCCCGGCTAATTTTTTTGTGTAAATATTGTTGACAGCTGTCTACTCACTATGATATAATACCAAATTTGACACTGGGGAAGAAAAATGCTAAAATGAACTCATGAGATTAGTTCGTGGAGGTTTGAGTGATGTTTAGCATTGGGGACAACGTGGTCTACCCCATGCATGGTGCCGGAAAAGTTGTAGGTGTGGAAGAACGGATGTTTGCCAACCAGCCGACCAAATATCTGGTACTGACCATGCTGTTAGGGGGCATGAAGGTGCATGTACCTTTTCTAAGTGTGGAAAAGGTGGGGTTGAGACCGGTTAGTGATAAAAAAACAGTGACCAAGATTGCCAAGGTCCTGAAAGATAGGACGGGAAGCAATTTACGTAGTATCACCTGGAACCGCCGTTTCGCTATTTATCTGGACAAGATGAAGAGCGGCGATGTATTGGAGTTGGCGGAAGTGATACGTGTTCTTTCTGTGCAGGATCACGATAAAAAGCTTTCGACCGGGGAAAAACGTCTGTTGACTAATGCCCGGGAAATTTTGGCCAGTGAAATTTGTATTGCAAAAGCTACTTCTTTGGATGAAGCGGAAGTGTGGATTGATAAATTATTAGCATAAGCTGCTGAGGACCCCGGGTGTTTACCCAGGGTCTTTTAAGTACTTAACAAAAAGTTCACGGTTACCAGTGGTTGGATATGATACAATAAACACCATCAAAACTAAAAATTCCTGTAGCTGAGGAGGTTTCTCTAAAGTTGAAGCAGAGGATTTACAGCATTTTAGTAAGCCGCAAAAAGCATTAAGCGCCTATTTTACGATGGTCGCTTTAGACAGGAACAGCAGGCCGATGCCGGTAAAGCAGGTCAAACTGGAAACGGAAGAACAGAAAGAGGCTTATGCTGATGGTAAGCGGCATCAGGTTGTGGCATGATTAAGATTCCAAGATTGTCCTAAAAAAAGCTGATGTGCTTTAGCACATCAGCTTTTTTAACATGATAAGAAGGTAAAAAAATACTTAAATCTTTTGCCCCATCTCATAGGCAGTCATGCAATGCGGCGTCTTGGACAAGGCACCTGCGTCTACACAGCCAGCTGCCAACACTTTACCCTTGATAGTCCAACCCAAATAAGCACACATGGTTTCAAAAACGCTAACAACAGGATTCAGGGTTTGAGGATTAGGGCCGCCACAGGCTAAAAGCAAATAAACCTCTTTAGGTTTCTTCATGCTTTCACCATAGCTGTAGAATCTGTCGATGGTGGCTTTAAGCTGGGAAGTCATATCAAAATAATAGAGCGGTGTGGCGAAAACCACTACATCAGCGGCAGCTACCGCTGCACCAACCTTGGCCATGTCGTCCTGCTGGACGCAGACGCCGGGACCGCCAGGTTTACGGCAGGCCATACAGGCTTTGCAGCCGCCAATCTTTAAAGTTGCCACATTAAAACGTTCTACCTTGTGACCTACAGCCTGGGCGCCATATAATAAATGTTCGACCAGGGCGGCAGTGGTACCGTTAACGTGAGGACTGCCTGCCAGGATAACTATCTTCTTCATTTCTCATTCCTTCTTTCTCTAAACTACTTAGATTATAACACAGTTTTTATGGTAAGGGCAGACCGGAGATATTTTAGACTTTGTTTTTACCGGAGGTTTACGGTATAATTAAATAATTAACAGGTTGTCTTAAGATTTTAATCTGAGCAAGAGAAAGTGTGGCAGGATGTGGAAAAAGTTTTTAACGGTATTGCTTTGCAGCTTTTTTTTGGCAGGATGCATGGCCATGCATTCAGATGCTAAGACAGTGACTAAGGCAGAAGAGCCTTCTGCTAAAAAAACAGAAAAAGTACGAGCAGATGTGTTCCAGGAGAAAATGGCGTCGGCATTACATCCTGTACTTGCTAATGGCCATGCGGACTTTAATGTTTATGTACAAGATTTGCGTCAGCAGCTGGTTTATGTTAACAAAAGTGAAGTCCTGCCTTCTGCCAGCATGATTAAGATGTACATCCTGGCCTATGCCTATCAGCAGATGCAACAGGGTAAACTGTCAGAGCAGGAAACTATTATCTTACGGCAAAGTGATAAGGTGGGTGGTGCCGGTAATATTCAAGGACTGCGGAACGGTACACCGCTTAGTATCAGCTATTTATTAACCAAGATGGTGGTTGATAGTGATAATGTGGCTACTAACATGGTAATCGACAGGCTGGGTATGGATAATATTCAGCGTTACATAACGGACCACGGGTATCAGGATACCAAATTACAGCGGCGCATGATGGATTTTACGGCACAGCGTCAGGGCCGGGAAAATTATACCAGCGTACGGGATTTAGCTAAGATTTTTGTCAGGTTATATCAACGCCAATGTGTGAGTCCTGAAGCTGATAAGTCGATGCTGGAAATCTTAAAGGGACAGACGGATAACGATAAGATAGCGGTGGGCTTGGCAGCAGGTAGTGTCTTTGCTCATAAGACGGGTGAGTTGGAAGGCTACCTGCATGATGGGGGTATCGTTTACAATCCTAAGGGCGATTATCTGCTGATTATCATGACCAGGGAAAACAACGGACCGGGGACGGTAACCCAGGATATGGTACAGATTTCCAGTTTGGTGACCAGGGAAATTTATCCCTAACTGACTTGAAAGGATGTTTGCCAAGGCCGAACAGGTACGCTATAATTTAGGTAACAGGTTTAGCATGTTAGAGAAGAATGAGGGCAGGAGGTTTGTTATGAAAAAGCTCTGGTTATGTTTATGCTTGCTATTGGCGTTGGCGATAAGCGGCGTTGTTTTGGCAGCAGATGTGGCTGCGCCACGTGAATCGAATGAGATTACGACCCAGTTGTTAAAGAAAATAAGCGGGACCTGGTATTATACTAATGGTAATCAGGCCCTGGTTGTAACACCTACGACCATTAGCGGTGCTGTGGTGGAAGGTGGTTATGGTTTTGTGGGCGGGGATCCAGGCAGCGGCCTTTTCCGGATTACTAGTACTGACGGTATCATGAGCGAGCTGCGGATAGGTTGGCACTTTGCCAGTGCGGATAGTTCTCACCAGTATCTATTTTTAAACGGGCGTCCCTTGCGTCGCAGCTGGGAAGCGAACTATTCAGAGTCCATCGGTGGAGCATTTTTAGGCATGTCCAGGGAAGAAGCAGTGCGTACTTTAGGACAGCCTGACCGTGAGAGTAAAGAAAAGAAAATCTTGTATTATGATAAAAAAGGTTTACAGCTGGGTCTGGATAATGGCATCGTTTATAACATCACGGTTGCTGCTAATAGTCCCTTGAATTTTGAGAATAGCAACCTGAAGGCTACCGCGCCGCTGGAAGATTTTAAACAAAGGTACGGTTTACCAAGACTACCGGTAGTTGGCAATGATGGTGGACCGAACAGGATTGCAGACGGGGAGTATCTCTGGTTTACTAATTATCCGCAGAGCGTGATGCTGAGTTTGTATGATAATTGAATCTTAGCTGTACGGAGACAAGAAAAACGGAAGCAATGAAAGATCGCTTCCGTTTTTTGTCTCCGTAGGACTGGATATTTACATGAGGATTGGACACTAGATTAAAGATTAACTTTAGCCTTTACGCTAAGCAGCTTGAGAGAGATCGACACTTTTTACAGGCACGGTACGGGTAAATTTATCCAGAAATTTTTGAGCCTGATGGTCAAAAGTCTTGATGACAATCTTATCCGGATAAAGATATAGCGAGTTAGTCCAGATGCGCTTTCCGTCCAATGTTGGGTTATAGACATCCAAGATGCCATGAGTATAATTGCGGGGAGAAGCGAAGCTGGGGTTGGTAGGCGGGGTATGGGTATGACCACTTACCCAAAGTTTTATCTGAGCGTGTTGTTGCAGGATTTGTGCCAGTTTCTTGTGAGGTTCAGCATAAATGTTGCCTGCTTTGCCTGCCTTGCTGTCCTTGGCAAGGGTACCGGTGAGGGGCGCATGGAAAAAGATAATGGTTGGACGGTCCGGGTGCGCGGATAGCTTTTTGTCCAGCCAGGTTAACTGGCGCTTTGATAATTCGCAAAGATGTTTGCCGGTTACAGGTTCTGGCGATAGGAAAATTAATTCATACGGTCCCATTTTTTGAGCTCTATAGAGTTTTTTCAGGTCAAACTCTTCTTGAAAGGCTTGCAGTTTGGCATGTTGTTCCGTTAAGGAGGCGTGTACGAGCTTGCCGTTGGCACGACGAATATCACGATAGGTAAATTCATGATTACCGCTCAGGATGGCTTTAGGTTTGGTAAACAGATCTACATAACTTTTAGCTTGCTCCCGGTCATGTTCACTACCGGTCAAAGCTACAATATCACCTGTAAAGGCGACCAGATTTACATCCTGCCAGCTGTTAATATCTTTAGCTGCCTGTACTTTGCGGTTTATTTTCTGCTGCCATATGTCAGGCTGGGTGAAACGGTTGCTTTTGCTGGGATAATGAGCGTCACTGACAATGACGATGCGTTTATAGCCCTGCTCGGGCAGAGATTTTGCCTGAACTGCCGGTATGCTATTGAGACAAGCACAAGTACAGTATACAGTCAGGGCCAGACTTAAAATTTTTCTCAACATGTTCATCTCACCTCGTTTAAATAATTCCTCGTCAAGAAGAAGATAGCACTTTTTTGTTTTCTTGTCATCAAAATATTTATACTTTCCTGAAGTTTAAGGCGTTATGTTGTATAATAAGTAACAGAGAGGTGGTTGAATTGTTTAGAAAAAGCATGTTCATTTTCTTGTTGGCGAGCCTGTTATTTCTTGGTACCGACGGTTTGGCACAAACGGTTCCTGCTCCCTTGCAAATCAAGGATTATAGCATCAAAACAGGTAAAATTCAGATTACTACACCTGTTATCGAAGGTTCAGGGGGAGGTACGACGGTAGATGTACGGGTAAACCGGGATTTATCGCACAACTCGCTTTTGGCAGTAACAAGCGTTTTGCCCCTGGGCGTAACCATTCAAGAACGGGATAAATTTGATAAGACCTATCAAGGTGACGCGCTCAAGGGAGATGAAGATTTTTTAACAGCGATGGCCAAGTATGTGCAAAAGAATTGGCATCCGGTCATGAAAGGGTCGAGCAAACCTGGTATCCTGCATGGCTATCTGGTAAAGACCAGCCGGAATGATTTTTTATCCTTAGTGCAGTTTACCCACGTGTCAGGTGCAAAACACCGTTATTTCTGGAACTCTGTGAACTATGATTTACAAAAGGGCCGGTCTGTACCACTGCGGGATTTATTTAAGTTTAACAGCAACTACAGGGAACGCCTGGCGGAATTAATCACCAGACAGGCACAGGCAGATGCCCTGGCTCTTCACAAGTTGACAGGAAAGTCCGTAGCTATTGTGAAGAATATCCATGTTTATGGAAACGAGGAATATTATGTGGATGGAGGTAAAACGCTAGTAGTAGTTTATAATCCGGGATTTCAGGATAAGGCCGGCAAGATACACGTTTATGCTATCCCGCTTGCCAGTTTGCAGGATATACTAAATTTGTCATTGGTGGAATAAGGCAAAAGCCCCGTTATCTAACGGGGCTTTTGTTATGACAAGCGGAACAGCAGGAATTTTTTGAAGCAGAAAAAAACTTTTGCGTTCCCCTGTTATTCTCTTGAAAATTGTAGTAAAATATATATAAGTATTACTATGTCCAAGTGAAGCATAGGATACTAATATAAAGAAAGGAGGTGAAACAAGTGATTAAGAAGCTGATTAATTTTATCGTGGCTGCCATTTTTGCAGTAACCGGTCTCATTATCATGGAGAACCTGCTTCCGCAGGTTCCCACCATTTTCGGCTACGATATTTATAAGAACGGCTTTTTCGGCATTGCCGCGGCCAAGATAGTCTCTGGCGTGGTAGGCATTTTTATTTTTGGCGGTATGGGCTGGGCTTTAGCACCTTATTTAACCCATCTGATCCTGCGTTATAGTGAACGCATGGCGGCGGTCATGGATCGGGCACCTACCAGTGATATCATGGTGATGATTTTTGGTATCGGTGTAGGTTTGATCATGGCCAATCTGCTGGGAGCACCTTTTGCCAGATTACCCATCGTGGGACCCTATATCCCTTTATTTCTAAGCCTGATTTTTTCTGTAGTAGGCGGCAAGGTGGCGCTAAGGAAACACCAGGACTTGACAGGTTATTTTAACCGGGTTGCTAATGCCCGGGCTGTCAAGCGGGAAACCAAGGCAGCAGAGAAAGCAGCCAAGGCAGAAAAAGCTTTAGAAGAAGCACAGAAGGCGGAAGGACATGTCTTCAGCCAGGATAAGCTTTTGGATACGAGCGTTATTATTGATGGTCGTATCAGCGATATCTGGAAGACAGGTTTCCTGGAAGGCAGGCTGATTGTACCGCATTTCGTCCTGGACGAGTTGCAACGTATGAGCGATTCTGCAGATGATTTAAAGAGAGCCAAGGGCCGTCGGGGCTTGGATTTGATTGCCCAACTGCAGCAGGATAATAAACAGGTGGTAGTTGAGCAGACTGATTTTGAAGATATCCCCGAAGTAGACAGTAAGCTGGTAAAATTGGCCCAGGCTCAACATGCTGCCATTATTACCAATGATTTTAATTTGAACAAAGTGGCCTCTATCCAGGGAATTACAGTTCTTAACATCAATGATCTGGCCAATGCGGTAAAACCTATCGTCGCGCCTGGTGAAGAATTGGAAGTAATGCTGGTCAAAGAGGGCAAGAGTACCGGTCAGGCTGTAGCTTATCTGGAGGATGGCACCATGATTGTTGTGGAGGGCGGCCGCCGTTTGGTAGGCGAAAAGGTACCGGTAGCAGTAACGTCTATTTTGCAGACCAGTGCCGGACGGATGATTTTTGCCAAGGTGAAGTAAATGGAGAAACTGATTACGATTGTACCTGCGGCCGGGCTGGGTAAGCGGCTCGGCCTGGGACATAATAAGGCGTTTGCTCTGCTGGGCGGACAGCCGCTTTTAGTGCGTTGTTTAGCTATGCTGGTCCAGACAGAACTGGTACAGGAAGCTGTGATTGTGGTAGCTCCGGGAGAAATTCCCCAGGCTCAGGCGTTGGTAGATGACTATCGCGCTACTTTGCTGCAGGGCTTATCTTATCGCTTTGTAGAAGGCGGCCGGGAAAGGCAGGACAGCGTAGCCAATGCCCTGGCTACGATTAAGACCAGTGACGGCTATGTAGCTGTACACGATGGAGCCAGACCTTTTGCAGGTAAGGAAGTTTTTGTCCGTACCTATGAGGCCGCCAGGCTTTATGGCGCCGCTATTGCCGCGGTGCCTTTGAAGGATACGGTAAAGATTGTGGACAGCGAAAATTGTGTGGCGGCAACGCCGGACCGCAATTTTTTGAGAGCCGTGCAAACACCGCAGATCTTTGAACTAAGCCTGTTGCGGCGGGCCTATGCGGCGCTGCGTGAGCATCCGGTGACCGTGACAGACGATGCTTCTTTGGTAGAAGCTCTGGGTCACAAGGTGGCCGTGGCTTTAGGTTCTTATGAGAACTTTAAAGTAACAACACCTGAGGATCTGTTACTGGCTGAAAATTTAATCAAGAAACAGGAGCAGGAACATGCACTTTAGAATTGGTAGCGGGTTTGATGTCCATGCCTTTGCAGAAAACCGCAAGTTAATCTTGTGCGGGGTACAAGTACCCTATGCACAAGGACTTTTAGGACATAGTGATGCTGATGTGGCACTACATGCCCTGATGGACGCTTTACTGGGCGCAGCAGCGCTGGGAGATATCGGCAAATATTTTCCGGATACGGATGCCAGGTATAAAGATGCCGATAGCAGAAAATTGCTGCTGGTTGTGAACAGGCTTTTGCGCCAAGAGGGCTGGCAGGTTAATAATGTGGATATAACCATCATTGCCCAGCGTCCCAAGCTGGCGCCCTATATTGAGGCGATGCGGCAAAGTGTGGCCGGGGACTTGCAGGTACCGGTAACAGCGGTCAGTGTTAAGGCTACGACGACAGAACATTTAGGATTTACGGGCAGAGGTGAAGGTATTGCGGCAGAAGCAGTAGCCAGCCTGGTTCGGGAACCTTAAAGATTGTACTTATAATTTTTGTTCACAGAAGAAATAATAAATATATTTGGAGGTCTTTGGCATGGCAAATGAAGAGATTCGCGTAAGGTTTGCACCCAGTCCTACAGGTCCGTTTCATATCGGCGGCGCCAGAAGCGCCCTGTTCAACTGGCTGGTGGCACGTAAGCTGGGCGGTAAGATGGTACTGCGTATTGAAGATACAGATTTAAAACGTTCCAGCCGGGAATCTGAGGAAAATATCAAGGCCGCTTTGAAGTGGCTGGGTATGGACTGGGATGAAGGCGTAGATGTAGGAGGACCCTATGGGCCCTATCGTCAGACGGAACGTCTGGATATTTATAAAAAATATACGGACCAGTTGCTGGCAGAAGGCAAAGCCTATTATTGTTTCTGTACAGATGAGGAATTGGAAGCTGAGCGTCAGGCTTTGTTAAAAGAGGGCAAGATGCCGCGTTATATGGGTAAATGCCGGAACCTGACCAAGGAACAACAGGAACAGCTACGCGCTGAAGGCAGAAAGCCCAGTATTCGTCTGCGTGTTCCCGCCGATGAGACCATAGTGGTTCATGATCTGGTACGTGGCGATGTGGAATTTGATTCTAACGGTATCGGTGATTTCGTCATCGTCAAGTCTGATGGCATTCCTACCTACAACTATGCCGTGGTCATTGATGATTCGCTCATGCATATCACTCATGTTATCAGGGCAGAGGAGCATCTGAGTAATACACCTCGTCAGCTTTTGGTCTACGAAGCCCTGGGATTTAAGAAGCCTGTGTTTGGGCATATCAGTCTTATCCTGGGCAAGGATCATACTAAGATGAGTAAACGCCATGGAGCAACTTCGGTAGACCAATATCGTCAGTTAGGTTATCTGCCGGAAGGTATTGATAATTTCCTGGCACTTTTAGGCTGGGCTCCTAACAGTGAGCAGGAAATCTTTACGATACAGGAACTGGTACAACAGTTTTCGATGGAGCATGTGGCCAAGAATCCGGCGGTCTTTGACCTGGATAAATTAAACTGGATTAACGGTAAACATATGCGTCAGCTTTCTGATGAAGATTTTATGATTGTGGCCGTGCCCCATATGGAAAAAGCCGGCTTTATGACCGGAGAAGAAGATGCAGCTAAAAAGGAATGGTTACAGAAAGTAATCCTGACTGCAAAAAACCATGTGGATTTTGGTGCGCAGGTACCGCAGGTGCTGAGCATGTATTTTACGGATGAGTTTGATTTTGAAAATGCCGAGGCTGCGGCTGTTTTGCAAGAAGCTACCGTACCTACGGTTATGAAGATGTTGTTTGAGGAACTGCCTAAGCTTAGTACTGTGGATGGGCCTAATGTGAAGGCTTTGTTCAAAAAGATTCAGAAGACCACGAAGTTAGGCGGTAAGGCTGTTTTCATGCCTATCCGTGTTGCCTTGACCGGCAATCAGCATGGCCCGGAACTGGCAGAGATGGTACCGCTTCTGGGTATTGAGCGCACGTTAAAGCGTATACAGGGCAGCCTGACTAAAGCCGGAATCAAGTTTTAAACTGGCAACAGAAAAATTTAAGGAGCAAATTATGACAAAACCAATTGTTGTTTATAATACTTTATCCAGACATAAAGAAGAATTTAAACCGATGACACCTGGTAAGGTCAAAATGTATGTGTGTGGCGTGACACCTTATAATCACCCGCATATCGGTAATGCCCGGCCTTTTGTAACCTGGGATGTGATCCGCAGGTTCTTTGAGCACGAGGGTTATGATGTGCTGCATGTGCAAAACTTCACGGATGTGGATGATAAGATTATCAACACGGCAAATAAGGAGGGCGTGCAGTGGTTTGATATCTGCAACCGCTATATTGCTTCTTATTTTGAAGTGATGGATAAGTTGAATGTACGCCGCGCCCATATTTATCCCCGGGTCAGTGAGCATATTCCGGATATCATTAAGACCGTACAGACATTGATTGATAAGGGTTTTGGCTATGTAATTGACGGTGATGTTTATTACAGCGTAGAAAAATTCCCATACTACGGCCAGTTATCCGGCCGTAATTTAGATGATATGCTGGCCGGAGCACGCGTGGATGTGGATGAGCGTAAGCATAATCCCATGGATTTTGCGCTTTGGAAAGCTGCCAAGCCGGGAGAACCCGCCTGGGATTGCCCCTGGGGTAAAGGACGCCCGGGCTGGCATATAGAATGCAGTACTATGAGTATGAAATATCTGGGAGAGTCTTTCGATTTTCATGGCGGCGGCAGTGACTTAATTTTCCCCCATCATGAAAATGAAATAGCCCAGAGCGAAGGCTGCACAGGCTGCCATCCTTTTGTGCATTACTGGTTGCATAACGGTTTTATTACGGTTAACGAAGAAAAGATGTCCAAATCCTTGGGCAATTTCTTTATGGTTATCGATATCTTAAAAGAGTTTGCCCCGGAAGTATTGCGTTTCTTTATCGTCAGCACACATTATCGCAGCCCGCTGGATTTCAGCGATGCACGTTTAAAAGAAGCTGCTGCCAGCCTGGAACGCTTGCGTACGGCCGGAGATAACCTGCAGGTGCTAGGCACTATGATGGGCGCAGGTCCAACGGATGCCAGCACGTCTTTAAGCGCTAAAGTCCTGGATATGAGAGATAAATTTATGGATGCCATGCGGGATGACTTTAACACGGCGCTGGCTATCAGTTATTTGTTCGCTCTGGCCAAGGAGATTAATGTTTATAAAAGTAGTGTTGAAGCGGCCAAGGGGAAACCGGACGGGAAACTGGTAGATGTCATGACCCATATCTGGAAAGAGATGTGTGGTATCATCGGCATTTTTGAAGATAAGACGGCGGAGCCGAAAGATGCGGCAACCAATCAGGAAGATGCCAAGATTAACGATTTAGTAGCCAAACGCCAGGCTGCACGTAAAGCTAAAAATTATGCAGAGGCGGATACCATCAGAAAACAATTAACGGAGATGGGTATCATCCTGGAAGATACGCCCCAGGGACCAAAATGGAAACGGCAATAAGTAACATTTTGTCGGAATGGGTACATGGTAGATGAAATTTTTACATTATGAATTAATTAAGCAGCAGGCGCTGGCGGCTTGTGCGGAAGAGGGACGGCCTTATCCTGACGTGAAGGAGCTGGGCCCGATTTTACTGGCCTTGATCGGGGATGGAGTTTTTTCTTTGTATGTCAGGCTAAGATTATTGCCGGCTTCCTCGCAGGTGCGGGTAGTGCATACCCTGGCGGCAAAGATTGTTTCGGCCAGGATGCAGGCACGGGCCATGCAGATGCTGGCAGGAAGCTTTACTAACGAAGAAGAAGCGGTGATACGCCGTGGGCGTAATGCTCATTCCCTGACGCCTAAAAGTGCCAGCGTGGCAGAATATCATCTGGCGACGGCTATGGAAACGCTTCTGGGCTGGCTTTTGCTGACAGATCAGTTTGCACGGTTAGATGAGCTGCTGGAAAAAATTTTCAAAATCATTGCCCAGGAAATGGCTGTAGCCGGTAAGGTTTAGGCAAGCTATGGCTGAGAAGTGAGGTAGAATTATGACGATGCAAGTAAAACTGATCCGGTATACACCTGAACCGGAAAAAACTGTAGCTATGAGTGCCAGGCTATGTTATTCTCCCATAGGTGCGGCGCAACTGGAAGAAAAAATGACAGATGAACAGGCAGCTAAGCTGGTGCGTAAATTAATTAGCATGGGACATCTTTCTACGGTGGAACATGTTACATTTACTTTTGCTATTGAAGGCGTGAGCCGGGTATTGACACATCAACTGGTCCGGCATCGGATTGCCAGCTATAGCCAACAGTCCCAGCGTTATGTAAAGGAACATAATTTTGAGACTATTATGCCGCCGACGATTGCGGCCAAACAGGAAGCACAAGCGAAATTTATTAAGGCGATGCAGGATTTACAAGCTTTATATAATGATTTGACGGAAAACTATCAGATTCCGGCCGAAGATGCACGTTATGTGCTGCCCAATGCTACTGAGACCAAGATTATGTGTACGTTTAATGTACGAAGCCTGTACAATTTTTTCAGCCTGCGCTGCTGTATGCGGGCGCAATGGGAAATCAGAGAGCTGGCCTGGAAAATGCTGGCTGAATGCAAAAAGGTTGCCCCGGTATTATTTGAAAAGGCAGGTCCTCCTTGCGAAAGCGAAGGTGTTTGTCGCGAAGGGGCGATGAGCTGCGGGCGGTTGGCTAAGATTCTGGCGGCCAGACAAAAGCAGACCGGAGGCACTAAATGAAAGAACGTAAACAGGGATTGGGTTCAGCAGCACATGCAGGGGACCAGATTCATACGATGACCAGGACTAAACATCGTGCCGCACAGGGAAAAACGCAGGTAGGACATCGTAATAAGCTCCAGAAAAATGTACATAATAATTTTAGCGCTCAGAAAAAAACTGCACCTCAAAATTTTGCGGTACCGGAGAATTCTGAACCTAAGAAGCCTGTAAAACGAGAAAAAGTTGTACAGCATAAACCTGTAACGCAGGAAAGAGCTGGGCAGCATAAAATCATGGCGCAGGGAAAAGCTGTGCATAATAGGACCAGGATGCAGGTGCAACCGGCAGAGCATAAGAACACGATGCCAGCGCCCGCAGCTGCTTCTGTACATAAAGAATTTACTGTTACCACCAGCAACATGCCGCCGGAAGGTACGTTTGGCGGCCGGAATGCAGTTATGGAGGCTTTACGTAGCGGCAGACCGTTAAATAAACTGTATGTCCAGGAAGGACTTCAGGGTGGTAGTTTAGGAGAAATACTCCACCAGGCTAAGGAAGCCGGTGTTATAGTAGAGTATGTGAAGCCGGAGAAACTTCATGCCTTGCTGCCCGGGATTAAACACCAGGGCGTGGCGGCAGTGGCAGCACCAGTGGCCTTTAGCTCCGTGGAAGCCGTCCTGGAAAAAGCCCATAGCCGGGGTGAGGCTCCTTTTCTGTTGCTTTTAGACGAATTACAGGATCCTCAGAATGTAGGAGCATTAATCAGAACGGCAGATGCAGCCGGTGTTCATGGGGTTCTTTTACCGGTGCGGCATAGTTGTCCGCTCAACGCCGTAGTAGCTAAGACTTCTGCCGGAGCTATAGAGTATGTACCGGTGGTTCAAATCGGTAACGTAACCCAAACCTTGCAGAAATTAAAAGAACAAGGTTTCTGGGTGGTAGGAGCCGATATGGCCGGGAACATTTGTTATGAGGCTGACCTGACCGGGCCGATTGTGATTGTGGTTGGCGCGGAAGGTAAGGGATTAGGGCGCCTGGTGCGTGAAAGTTGTGACATCCTGGTGCGTCTGCCTATGTTTGGCGGGGTTAATTCGCTAAATGCCGGGGCAGCCGGCGCTGTTTTGTTATACGAAGTGGTACGCCAGCGCCTGGCGAGGAACAGGTAAGATGAGCAGGGAATATATTGTAGTAGATGGCTACAATGTCATTAACAGCTGGGATGATTTTGCCGGACTAAAAGAAATAGACCTGGCCCATGCGCGTGATCAGCTCGTACATAAGGTAAGTGAGTATGCTGCTTTCTATGATTATCAGGCGGTGCTGGTTTTTGATGCCATGGATGTCAAAGGGCCGGCCTCTGTTACAGAATTAGCAGGTGCCAAGGTAGTCTTTACGGCGGAAAACGAAACTGCCGATACCTGGATTGAACGCTATGTCTATCAATTAGCACGTGGCGGTGGTGCCAAGGTATTTGTTGTTACCAGCGATTATGCGGAGCAAAATAGTATCTTGGGTAGTGGTGCTTATCGTATCAGTTCCCGGGAATTTAGAGAGAAATATCTATACGCCAAAAAGCGTATTTCGGAAAAAATTGAGCAACGGCCCGGACATAGCGGGCGGAACGAGGTAGCGGGCCGTATCCATCCTGGAGTCTTGCAAAATCTGGAAGAATTACGTCGTAAATAGCGTCGCATTTGACCGGTAGCCGCTTTCCATGTATAATAAAGGCATGATTTCAGCGAAGGGAGGGCCTTTCTTTGACTGAACAAGAGATCAAAGACCCGTTTGCCGCTTTTGTGGACCTGCCAGATGAGCAGGTAGTAAAAATTGCTCAGGAGAAACATGACAGCCTGGCGCAAGAATATCTGTTGATTAAATACAGGAGCTTTGTCCGTGGCAAGGCCAGAAGTTATTTTTTGATTGGTGCTGAAAGAGAAGACATCATCCAGGAAGGAATGATCGGACTTTATAAAGCTATCCGTGATTTTCGCAGCGATAAGCAGTCTTCTTTCCGTGCTTTTGCTGAGCTATGCGTTACCAGGCAGATTATAACGGCAATTAAGACCGCTACCCGGCAAAAACATATTCCTTTAAATTCCTATATCTCTTTGAATAAACCTATTTATGAAGATGACTCGGATCGGACATTGCTGGATGTGTTTGCGAATACTAATAAGCAGACCAATCCGGAAGAGATGATTATCCGGCAGGAAGAATTGGCGGATATTCAGAATAAGATGTATAAGATACTGAGCGACCTGGAATGGGAAGTTTTCATGAGTTATCTGGATGGTAAGTCTTACCAGGAAACCGCAGCCGAATTGCACAGGCATATTAAATCTATTGATAATGCCTTGCAGAGGGTAAAACGAAAGGTAGAAAAGTATCGGGAAAGTTGTGCTGGTGATGTAGACATTCAAGCCGTGTGCAAAAGTCTTTTAGCGGCGGACAGGCATCATAAAAGTGTCAGAAAGCCGGGAAGAAAGAGTAAAAAATGATAAAAGTGATACATATTGTAACATCATTTGGAAAAAACAGATGATGTTATCTTTTTCAAAAGGGTTTTATCAAGAAATAGCGAATATAATAACCAAAGTTCTAGATGCGTAGGATAATAGTTGGGAGGTAATTAATATGAGCCAGGCAGAAGATTTTGTGAATGTGGTGGAAGCAGCTCAAAAAGGTGTCAACGGGGTAATTTTTGTTATCGGTAAACCCGGTAGTGGCAAAAGTAAAATCATGCGTGAGGCTGCTGAGGATAAGAAATGGGAATATCTTGACTGCCGGATGTTGATCAGTGAAGAGTTCCTGACCGTGCCTCAGAACGGCAGAAATGAAAAAGCACCGGAAATCATGGGTGCCATCCTGGATAGTTACAATTCGGATGTAATTATGCTGGACAGGTTGCAAACCTTGTTCGTGCCCGTTTTCCACCTGGATGTTGGATCTTTGTTAAAGAAACTGAGCGCAAAGAAAATTATTGTGGCTGCATGGCCTGGTTATGAAAAAGATGGGCAGCTCTGCTATGATAAGTTCGACGGGACGGAATCCATTCGTATTCCCAAAGAGGGATTTACAGTTTGGAATGTTGACTAAAAGCAGAGAGGCAAGTAGAAATGATTGATACTAGAGGTACATTAGCAGTATTAACCGGTGGCGGCGATTGCCCCGGGTTAAATGCCGTAATCAGGGCCGTAGTGAAAACGGCCCTTGGTTGCGGCTATGATATTTACGGGATAGAAAATGGTTTTAATGGCCTGGTAAGTGACAGGATGCGGTTGTTAACGCATAAAGATGTTTCCGGTATTTTGCCCCAGGGTGGTACAGTTCTGGGAACTACGAATAGGGATAATCCTTTCAAATTTGCCCATGAGGCTAAGGATGGGACGATTACCTATACGGACGAAAGGGAAACGGTAGTCAGAAACCTGAAACGCCGTGGCATTGAAGCTTTAATTGACATTGGCGGTGACGGCAGCCTGGCTATTGGCAGTCAGTTGGCTAAAGAATGCGGGGTCAAGGTGGTCGGTGTACCTAAGACCATTGATAATGACCTCCCTTGTACGGAACGTACTTTCGGTTTTGATACTGCTATGGCGATGGCGACAGAGGCCTTAGACCGTATCCATACAACCGCCGAATCTCATCACCGGGTGATGGCTCTGGAAGTTATGGGGCGGTATGCAGGCTGGATTGCACTGCATTCTGGTCTGGCTGGCGGTGCCGATGTTATTTTAATTCCCGAGATTCCGTATAAGATGGATTCTATTTTAGAGAAGATTCAATCCCGCAAGGAACAGGGCAAACTGTTTAGCATCATCGTGGTAGCAGAAGGTTCTAAGCCTGTGGGCGGAGAGATGACTGTGGCCAGGATGGTTAAGGGCAGTTTCGAACCAATCCGTCTGGGCGGCGTTGGCGAGAAACTGGTACGTGAGATTGAAGAAAGAACAGGTATTGAATCCCGGTGTACAGTTTTAGGTTATCTGCAACGGGGAGGTAGTCCCACGGCTTTTGACCGGGTACTGAGTACCAGATATGGCGTGGCTGCCGTGGAAGCTTGCCTTGATCACGATTATAATGTGATGGTGGCTTTGAAGGGTGACCAGATTATCAGGGTTCCACTGGAACAAGCGGGTGGTAAAACACGTAATGTTCCCGTGGATAGTGAACTTATCCGGGCGGGCCGACGTATTGGGGTTTGCTTCGGCGATTAAAAGCTTTTACAGGGACGTTCCTGAGGGAGCGTCTCTTTTTTTGCGGCACCGGTACGGTTTTACATTTATTTAACTTGCAAAGTAAAGTTGAGCGTGTATAATAGTAGAGTAATTACAATTTTGGAGGCAGTACAGCATGAGTATCTATCTAATAGCTGTTATCGTAGGTATCGTAGAAGGCATAACCGAGTTTTTGCCTATTTCTTCGACCGGGCATATGGTTATCGTGGGACATATGTTAGGTTTTGACGGACCTTTAGCTAATGTCTTTGACGTTTTTATCCAGTTGGGGGCAATACTTTCCATCATCTTTATCTATAAAGAGCGTTTTGCCATGTTTTTTACCAAGGAAGGCTGGCAGCTGCATGGAGGTTTTAGCGTCTGGCATGTTGCCGCAGGTATCGTGCCGGTGGCCCTGGTAGGTTTAATCCTGCATGGACCCATTAAGCACTATCTTTTTTCCCCGTATACGGTGGTCCTGGGCTTGATAGCCGGTTCTGTGCTGATGATGTATGCTGAGCACAAGATGGGCGCCAGAAATGATCAACTTTTGAATGACATTGACCAGCTCAGTATTAAACAGGCGGCACAGATTGGTGCCTATCAGATATTTTCTCTGTGGCCAGGTTTTTCCCGCAGCGGTAGTACACTGGCTGGCGGGTTATTAACTGGTGTCAGTCGTGATTGTTCCGCCAAGTACACTTTTATTATTGCCGTGCCGTTGATGTTCATGGCCTGTATCTATGACCTTTTAAAGAATCTGAAAGATTTAAACAGCGGTGACCTGCTGGTCCTGGCTATAGGTTTCGTGGTAGCCTTTGTAGTGGCGTATATTTCTGTGCTCTGGTTCTTAAAGTTCCTGCACAATTCCAGCCTTAAGGCTTTTGCCTATTACCGGATTGTTTTAGCAGTCTTTACTTTCTTCTATTTTTATACGCGCTAAAACCAGGACATGATTTATAAATTGTGGGAATTCAATTGGAAGATATTTTTTTCTGGGAAAAACGGGAGTTTGGCAAGTGTTACTTCCTTTACGATTGCGCTAAAAAAGTAGTTGACAAATCCTTTCCTATCGTGTAATATACTTAATGTCACTAATCGCTGGCATAGCTCAACTGGCAGAGCAGCTGACTTGTAATCAGCAGGTTGTAGGTTCAAGTCCTATTGCCAGCTCCAGCTATTATACGGAGGGGTTCCCGAGTGGCTAAAGGGAGCAGACTGTAAATCTGCCGCGTTTCGCTTCGTTGGTTCGAATCCAACCCCCTCCACCACATTTTATCATTACATCGCGGGGTGGAGCAGCTGGTAGCTCGTCGGGCTCATAACCCGAAGGTCGTTGGTTCAAATCCAACCCCCGCAACCATTTAATTATTATATGCTGATGTAGCTCAGTCGGTAGAGCGTATCCTTGGTAAGGATAAGGTCACCAGTTCAATCCTGGTCATCAGCTCCATAATAAGGCGGCATAGCTCAGTTGGCTAGAGCAAACGGTTCATACCCGTTGTGTCCGGGGTTCAAATCCCTGTGCCGCCACCATATTTATAAAGAAACCTCCGTTCGAGGTTTTTTTTTAAATCAGCACTTGCTGAAAGGTTCAGTTTCAAAATCTGACTACAGTTTGGAGGAAAAATGAATGGCAAAGCAACATTATGAAAGAACAAAACCGCATGTTAACATTGGTACCATC
>CAXYYS010000019.1:0-37385 GCA_964293585.1 uncultured Acidaminococcales bacterium | reverse complement strand
CACTAATAATGACGCTTTTTTTTTAGAAAATGTGATATTTTTTTTTGCAAAATTTGCAAAATCATACTTTGGGATGAGCTTGGCAGAAAGCCACCAATAAAGATCACACTTTTAAGCTTATCATGGTGTAATGCCGGCAAGGGTAGGTTTTGCCAGAGAAGGAAATTCATCTATGTAGTTTAAAATAAGGCAGCGCGATCTCTGGGAAAAGAGCGTAACTTAAGACATCCTCAGTGCTGGCGTGAGGGTAACCGGCCAGGGCCAGGTCATGCCGCATCTTGGCCATTTGCGGCGGAATATCGTCTGCGGGACGGTGACCGATAGGTTCTGCGTCTCCCAGTACCAGTTTCTTGATGGCGGGGTCGATGGGACCCGGGGTCTTGCCGTACTTGCCCCGCACCAGGTCCTTGACCTGGGTGGGAATAATCTTGTAGCGGCCCAGGATCACGTTCATGGCGGCCTGGCTGCCTACAATCTGGCTGGTGGGCGTCACTAACGGCGGGTAACCCAGTTCTGCCCGCACCCGGGGCATCTCGGCAAATAATTCCGGGAGTTTGTCCGCCGCGCCCTGATCCTTTAACTGTTTCATCAGGTTGGTGAGCATGCCGCCGGGAATCTGGTAGCTTAACACCTTGGGGTCAATCTGGATATCGGTGTTCAAATTGAATTTGGCTGCCACGGCCCGCTTGACGGTCAGAAAATAGTCGGAGAGCGGGTGCAGTTTTTTCAGGTCCAGGCCCGTATCCCGGGGCAGGCCTTCCAGCATAGCCACCATACTTTCGGTGCAGGGCTGGCTGGTGCTGCGGCTAAAGGGGGTCAGTGCGGTATCAATGATATCCACGCCTGCTTCGATGGCTTTCAGGTACATGGTGCTGGCCATGCCGCTGCTGCAATGAGAATGGACTTCGATAGGCAGGCTGGTTTGGGCCTTGAGGGCTTTGACCAGGTTATATGCCGCGTAGGGGCGGAGCAAACCGGCCATATCCTTGATGCAGATGCTGTCGGCGCCCATGTCAATCACGGACTGGGCTAGTTTTACATAGTCCGAGTCTTGGTGGTAGGGGCTTACGGTATAGACCAGGGCGGCCTGGGCGTGGGCTCCGGCTTCTTTGGCGGCGCGGATGGCGCATTCCAGGTTGCGGACATCGTTTAAGGCGTCGAAGATGCGGATGATATCGATACCGTTTTCTACGCTTTTAAAAACAAACTCCCGCACCACGTCGTCGGCGTAGTGGTTGTAACCTAAAATATTCTGGCCCCGCAGCAGCATCTGCAGCTTGGTCTTGTGCACATGTTTACGGATGGCGCGCAGGCGTTCCCAGGGATCTTCGTCCAGATAGCGCAGGCAGGTATCGAAGGTGGCGCCTCCCCAGGCTTCCAGGGCGTAATAGCCTACATCGTCCAGTTGTTCCAGGGCAGGAATCATGTCGCTGGTGCGCATGCGGGTGGCTTCTAAGGATTGATGACCATCACGGAGCACGGTTTCCACAATTTTTACGGGTTGGGTCTTCATGGTTTGGCACCTCCTAGGTTGCAAGAATCATGTGCGGCGTCCGGTATTTTTTACGGCAAAATTATGGGCGCAGCTAATGTTTATTTTTAGAATAAATTGTATCATGTATTCTGTATACAAGAATTATAACATGAAAAGCAGATTTGTTGTAGCTGCCTGATAATAGAATCTATTTATGGTAGATGATAGAGGTGATTATTTTGCCTGATACTTTAAAAAAATGTCAGGCACTACACCATGACAGCGGAAACAAAGACAGCTCCGCCAGGTACAACTTTCTTGCCTGCTATGTTATAATAAAGTATCAGCACGTACGGAGGTAGACTATGGAAGAGCAGGGACTCTTTGAAAGCACAACCACACAACCGCTAGCCGCCCGCCTGCGCCCCCAGACCCTGGACGGGTTCGTGGGCCAGACTCATTTACTGGGACCGGGCAAGGTTTTGCGTCGTCTGATAGAAAACGACAATATCAGCAGCATGATCTTTTGGGGACCGCCCGGCGTAGGCAAGACTACTCTGGCCCGGATTATCGCCAGGCATACTAAGTCGGCCTTTATTGATTTTAGCGCCGTTACCAGCGGCATCAAAGAAATCCGCACGGTGATGCAGAAAGCAGAAGCCAACCGTCAGTACGGCGCCCGCACCATCGTCTTTGTGGACGAAATTCACAGGTTTAATAAGGCGCAGCAGGATGCATTCCTGCCTTTCGTGGAAAAAGGCAGTATCATTTTAATCGGCGCCACCACGGAAAATCCCAGTTTTGAGATTAACAGCGCCTTGTTAAGCCGCTGCAAGGTCTTTGTGCTCCATGCTCTGACAGCCGAGGAATTGACGGGACTATTAACGCGCTCGTTGCAGGACCCTCTGGGTTTTGGCGGCCAAAAAATTACTATTTCCCGGGACATGCTTTCCCAGATTGCCAATTTTGCCAACGGCGATGCGCGCACGGCGCTGGGTACCCTGGAGATGGTGGTCTTAAACGGCGAGGCCGATGGCGATACGCTAACTGTCACCGAAGAAACCCTGGAACAATGTCTGTCTAAGAAATCGCTGCTCTACGACAAGAACGGCGAGGAACATTATAATATCATCAGCGCTTTGCATAAATCCATGCGCAACAGCGATCCGGACGCGGCGGTGTACTGGCTGGCCCGGATGCTGGAAGCGGGAGAGGATCCCTTGTATGTGGCGCGCCGGGTGGTACGTTTTGCCAGCGAGGATGTAGGTCTGGCGGATCCCCGGGCTCTGGAGTTGGCAGTGGCTGCCTATCAGGCCTGCCATTTTATCGGTATGCCGGAATGCAACGTGCATCTTACCCAGGCCGTCATTTATTTATCCCTGGCGCCTAAGTCCAACTCCATGGAGGTAGCGTATAACAATGCCAAGGCGGATGCCCTGACTCAGTTAGACGAGCCGGTGCCCCTAAATATCCGCAATGCGCCTACCAAGCTGATGCGGGATTTGCACTACGGCGAAGGCTATCAGTACGCCCATGATTATAAGGACCACCTCACCAGCATGCAGTGCCTGCCGGATTCTTTGCTGAACCGGACTTATTACGAACCTTCGGAACAGGGTTTGGAAGCGCGCTTTAAGGAGCGCCTGCAGCAGATTAAAGAATGGAAACGCCAGCATAAACAAAAATAGGATGAGGCAACAGCGCCGCATGTGCCTGATTTTAAACATAAAAAAACCGTTCTTGCAAGTCCGGAAACTTTCCGGCAGGCAGGAACGGTTTTTATTTTGCTAAAGGCTTGTCAATTAGAAACGTTGTTTATTTTTGGGGTACCAGGCGCTGTATTTCGGCCAGCATCTTAGCTGTGTCGATAGGCTTGGACAAGTGGCTGTTCATGCCGGCAGCCAGTGCTTTCTCCTTGTTTAGGGCATAGGCATCGGCGCTTAAGGCGATAATGGGGATGGTTCTGGCATCACTTCGTGCCAAGGCGCGAATCTGTTGGGCGGCAGCATAGCCGTCTAGCACCGGCATGCGCAGGTCCATCAGGATGGCATCCAGGGAACCTTCCGGCAGGGCGGCAAATTTTTCTACGCCGGACTGACCGTCACGGCAGGGCGTCACGGCAGCACCGTAATGCTCCAGGATTTTGGTGACAATCTCAATATTCATGGGGTTGTCTTCGCAGACCAGGATATGCAGTCCCCGCAGGTCGCCCACGGTATTTTTACCGGTGTTGTCTACAGGTGCGGTCATGGCCCGCTCAAAATCCAGGCAGACGGTAATCTCGGTGCCACGGCCCAGCTCGCTCTTGATATTGATATGTCCGCCCATCATATCCACCAGATGTTTGACGATGGACATGCCCAGACCGCTGCCGCCGATATGGGCAGTGGCCGCTGTACGTTCCTGGGTTAGAGGCTCATAGATGCGGGGCAGGAACCCTTTGGAAATACCGATACCGGTATCCCGGACGATGATGCGGTCATGGACACAGCCGGACTCCAGCTTGTCGCAGATGATGATGAAATCAATCTGTCCGCCTTCCGGCGTAAACTTAACCGCGTTGCTGAGCAGATTGATAAAAATTTCGCTGACCCGTACCAGGTCGATGTTGATAGTAGCCATGACGGCACGGCTGTTGTCAATGGTAAAATGAATTTTTTTGGCATCCAGACTGGGCTGAACGGCGTTGACGATAGTCTTGACCACGGTACTGCAGCTGACGGGCGCCGGGTCCAGCTTGATGGTGCCGTTTTCGATGCGCTGCAGGTCCAGCATATCATCAATTAAACCCAGCAGGGTATTACCGGCCTGGTTAATCTTGTGCAAGTAGTTGTCTTTGGCGGTATCCTCTTTTTCGTCCAGTCCTAATTGGCTATAGCCCAGGATACCGTTGAGCGGCGTGCGCATATCGTGGCTCATGTTAGCCAGAAAATCCGACATCTTACGATTGGCCTGGCGTGCTTCCTGCATGGCGGTCTGTAGTTTTTGAGCGGCTGCTATTTCCTGTTCAAAGGAAATGGTGATATCCGCCCTGGCAAAGACAATATCGTGATGGTCCTGGCTCAAATAGTGGAAGCTGACCTGCTTTTTACGTTTGCGTCCCTGGGTATCCTCACAGGTATAGGAAAAGATGTATTCGCCGGTCTGGTTCAGTTTAGCCTGGACGGTGGCAAAATCCATCTTTTGCAGATAGTCTTTTTTATCCTGGTGATGCTGCCAGGCAATCTGCTCTGCCGCCAGTTGCACGTTCTTCATATAACCTTGGCCGCGGGCGGGTACAAAACTAGAGATATTTTCCGTGGCGGAAAAGTAGGAAACATCTTTTGTGAACACGTTAATGAGAGCAATAAAATCATACTCCTGCTTAGTCAGGGATTGCAGGATGGCTTCTTTTTTCTTAGCTTCATCCGTATCGATGGAATAGGCGATAGCCTCGATTTCACCGGTGTATGGATTCTGCAGGATCTTGAAATACGAGGTGACCCAGTGGGTGTCGCCGTTCTCGGTTAAACGGTGGTAGGTCATGCTAAGCCGGTCCTGCCCGTTTTTAAAACATTGCAGCAGGTGCGTACGGTTAAAAGTTTTTTGGAAAATTTTCGCATCCTGCGGGTCGGTGATAATAGTTTCAATCTTGCTCATGACCTCGTCTACGGTATCGGCCTGCAAAAGTTTTTTGATGTAGGCAGAAGAACCATGACCGATGCTACAAATATTCCGGGTCAGATTCAAACGGAAGGCGCACAAGGCCTGGGGGTTTACCACCAGTAAATCCTGCAGGGTTTTATCGAACTGCAGCTCCTCGCTTTTGAGCTGGGTTACCTCCCGGACATAGGCAGCTACTACTTCTTTTCCGTTCAGGATGGAAGTGTGCATGTTAAAATTGAACCACTGCTTGGTTTCGGCGACATAAAGATCTTTAAAGAAGGTACCGTTCTTAATTTGCTGAATAGGACACCAGGGACAGGGAGTAGTACGCCCGAAGACGGCGTTGTAACAGGTAGTGTGTCCGTCGGCTTCGGCATGGAAACGCTGCCGGGCCGTCTTGTTGATATATTCAATCTTCAAGGAAGCACGGTTGATGATGTAGACGTAGGCGCTGGAATAATCAAGAAGCGTTGCCAGGGCGCGCGCATCCAACTGGGCCAGCACGGCATTACCCTGAACATGGTCACCGTTAGGCACTAAAATCCCTTCTTCCTGTTAGCAAGCCGCCGGTGCTGGGTTCTTACCAGGTACAGGCACACACGGTGTTTGCTTTAATCGTGTAATATAAAATAGAATATACTCTATTATACTACAATTTTACTGAAAGACAAACAATTTCACTAAACATTGTTTTCTGAGAAAAGGACCGGTTAAGCTGCTTGGCTGCGAGCTGAATCCATTTGTCCTACAATGGAAATTTATGTTATAATAAACATTATTATGCGCTAAGGAGGTCACAGGGTGGAACTGACATTTTTACATTTACTGATTATCATCGCGACAATTGCTGTGGCCATCGGCGGGGGGCTGTATGCGGCCCGCAGTGTAAAAACGGCGGAAGGCTACAGCCTGGGCGGACGCAGCAGTGGCGTGACCATGGTGGCGGGGAGTATTGCCGGAACTATTATCGGCGGCGGCGCCACGGTGGGTACGGCCCAGTTGGCTTACAGTGTAGGTCTGTCTGCCTGGTGGTTCACCCTGGGCAGCGGCATCAGCTTTATTATCATGGGCCTTTTTTATGCACGGCCTTTGCGCAAAACTTCTCTGGAAACGATCCCCCAGTATCTGGTGCTGCATTATGGCAAGCGGGCGGGTGATTTAGCCAGCATCGTGTCTTCCCTGGGCATTTTCTTCAGCGCCGTGGCCAGCACGCTGCCGGGCATCCAGATTATCGCGGCCGTGCTGGGCGTCAGTCATCCCCTGGCGGCGCTGCTTTTGCTGCTTTTGGTGGCGGCGTATGTTTCCTTTGGCGGCATGAAAAGCGCCGGCGTAGGTGGCATTATCAAGATGATTATCATTTGGATCAGCCTGTTTCTGGCGGGGCTATCCGCTTTTACGGCCCTGCATTCTCAACCGGACCTGGTTGCGGCTTTTCCTGCGCATATGTTTAGTTTGTTTGGCGCCGGACATGCGGCGGCTCTGGCTAATTTATTATCTTTGATTGTGGGAATCTTGTGTACTCAGACCTATATCCAGGCAATCTTTTCGGCTTCGGATCCCCGTACGGCATCCATCGGTGCTTTTGCGGCGGCTCTGGTAGCAATACCCGTGGGTCTGCCCTGCGCGGTTATCGGTATGTATATGCATGCCGTGGCACCTGGGACAACGCCCATCCTGGTGCTGCCTACCTATCTGCTGCAGTACGAACCGGTGTGGCTGGGCGGTATCGCCATGGGTGGCATCATGCTCTCCCTGATTGGCAGCATCGCCGGCCTGTCCCTGGGCATCGGCACCATGGTCAGCCATGATATCCTGAGCGGTCTGCTCCATATCACGGACGGGGCGTCACTGCTCCGGCTGAACCGTTACGTGGTGGTAGGGGTGTTGTTTGTGGCGGCGGTAGTGGCTATCCTGAACGAAGGCTCCCAGATCCTGTTCTGGAACTATATGTCCATGGCGCTTCGGGGCGGCGGCGTCTTTTTACCGTTGTCCGTGGCGGTATTTTTTCCGGGCAGTCTGCATAAAGGTTGGGTTGTCGCTTCTATCATTTTCAGTACCTGCGCCGCTATCGTGGCTACGGTCATCCCTTCCCCGGTGAATCCGCTCTTTATCGGCCTGGCAGTGAGCTTACTCATGTTAGTGCCCGGTTATTTTGTCAATAAAAAAGTGTAAAAAAATAATCCTCTTCTTTTTTTAAGAAGAGGATTTTACATATCTATGCAGTTGCAGTAACCTATTTTACCAGTGGCACTTTAGTGAGCAGTTCCGCCGGTGTTGTCAGCAGGATTTGCGCACCGCTTTGCAGAAGTTCTTCTTGTGTACGAAAGCCCCATAGGCAGCCTACCGGCAGAAAGCCGGCCCGGGTAGCTGTTTCCATATCCACGCTGCTGTCGCCCACATAGGCAACCTGTGCCGGGGTGACGCCTAATTCTGCCGCTAGTTTTAACACATTGGTGGGATCAGGTTTACGTTTAAAATTAGTGCCGGGACGGTCGGCTACCAGATGGGTAAAGGTTCCCTTGCCGTACAGGGCTTCCAGGACCACGGTGGCAGCGCTGACGTGTTTGTTGGTGCAGACAGCCAGTTTGAGTCCCCGGGCTTTTAAAGCTTGCACGACTTGGGGCATGCCGGCGTAGGCGTATGTTTTGTTTAGTTGATGCCGGGCGTAGATATTTTTGTAGATTTCCAGGCAGGCATTAAGGTTGGTCTCGCTGCGCTGATCTTCGGGCAGGATGCGCTCGATGAGTTTGCGGCTGCCGTTGCCAACAAAATATTTATATTCCGGTACGCTGTGAGTGGGGTAACCTTGAGCAGTCAGCATCTCGTTGGCGCTGTCTGCCAAATCCTCCAGGGAGTTGACCAGGGTGCCGTCCAAATCGAATATTACAGCTGTGTAAGTCATGATACGGTTCCTTTCTGATTGGCAATTTGACATTAGTATGCAATAATTATAACATAAAAGTGGAGGTTTGTATTTATGCTGACACCAAGTAAGAAACCTGCGGCAGGTTTAACCTGGCTGCGGGTACTGTTAGATTTTGCGATGCTGATTTTGTTCGTGGTCATCATGCACCCGCGTTTTACCAACATGGGAAATCACGCCCGTATGGCCTATGCGTTGTGCGGCCTGGTAGTGGTGCATCTGTTGTTGAACTGGCGCTTTTTTGCCGCCTGGGTCCATGGACCCTGGACCAGGCGCCGGATACTTTTAGTCCTGGTGGATGTGCTTTTATTTGGCGCCCTGGCTGTTTCCATGGTCAGCGTCAAGCTGATTCCCAAACATACAGGGTTCGCTAATCCCCTGGGGCTGCCCCAGGGTTATATGCGTCTGCATGTCATCACGGGCTGGTTGAGCATGCTCCTGGTGGCAGTGCACCTGGGATTGCACGGCGGTGTGCTGGCAAGACTGGCGCCCCGGGACGGACTGTTGCGTAAAGCGGCGGCAGGTGTGTGGAGCCTGGCAGCTCTGGCCGGTATTGCGGGGGCGCTGAAAATTGACCTGTTGCAGCGGGTGCAGGGGCTGTATCCGCTCCTTAAGGCGCCTACTATGGAACCGAAGATTTACTATTTATCGGTAATCCTGGTCCTGATCCTGGTGGGTACGGTAACCCACTATCTGGTCAAAAAAATATAAAAACAGTTGTGGAGGAGGAGAAACTATGAGCAAAGCATTGTGGAGGGTGACCCTGGTCCTATGCCTGCTGGTAACGTTGTTTGGCGCTACGGCGTCGGCCAAGAAAGCTACCCTGGCCGAACGTGAGGCGGAAGTACACCATAAGGTGGCCGTAACCCTGGACAAGTTGTACGCGTCTCAACCGAAGGCGCGCACGGCGGTAGAAAATGGAGCCGGATATGCGGTCTTTGTGAATTCCGGTTATAAGCTGGGCATCGTGGGCACATCTCACGGACGCGGTCTGGCGGTGAATAACGCCACTCAAAAAGAAGTGTACATGCGGACCCAGGAATATCAGGCTGGTCTGGGCCTGGGCGCTAAGGAATATTCCCTGGTCTTTGTCTTTGGCAATCAGGATGCCTGGAATAGCTTTGTGACGAAGGGTTGGTCCTTTGGCGGGCAGGGTACCATAGCCGCTACGGACGGCGTGGCCGGAGGTACCATGGAAGGCGCCTTCCAGGTAGCGCCAGGCATCTGGGTATACCAGATGACCACCAAGGGTCTGGCCATGGAAATAGGTCTCAAGGGGACGAACTATTACCGGGATAAGAGCTTTTATCCTCAGTCCAAGCAGGTCAAGAACAAGCAATAAAATAAGCAACGGGCCGTAAAAATAGGAATAAGCTGTAACAAAAAAGAAGGAACAACTGCTGTACGCGGTTGTTCCTTCTCGTTTATTTTTTGCTTTTGGTTTTTAGCATCTCGTCAGGGGTGCCAATCTGGTCATGCAGGAACTCGAAAACCTTGGCCAGGTTGCTGCTGTTCTCAAACGCCGGACCACCATGGCTGCCGCCGCGGATTACGTAATAAGCTACATTTTTGGGACCGATGGTGTTAGCCAGGGCATCGGCCAGAGCCTTGCTTTCCTGGACGGGTACTATGTCATCCTTATCCCCGTTGATGATAAAGAAAGGCGGGGCGTCGTTGGTAAGGTAGGTCAGGGGATTTACCGCCTTGACCTTGGGCGACTGGGGATCGTATTTGCCGCCGATGTATTGGCTGGCGTACATTTCGCTTTCCTCAACGGAAAAGCGGGATTTAATCCCGTTCTGACGCAGGATTTCCGGATAATTACTCAGGCTGACGGCCGGGAAAAAGGCTACTACCGCCGCCACGCTGCAGTTTTCTTTGGGACTGCCCAGGGTTTTATCTTCTAAATTTTTTACCCGGGCGGTGGTGCCTAAAAGTGCGGCTAAGTTGCCACCGGCGCTGTCGCCCCAGGCTACAATCTTGTCATCTTCCAACTTATATTTTTTGGCATGGGCTTTTAAGAAACGGACGGCGGCTTTGCAATCCTGCAAAGGAGCAGGGAAGCTGGCCTCGCTGCTTAAACGGTAATTGATGCTGGCTACGGCGAAACCGTATTTTAAAGCCTGCATCTCGGGGTTAACCTCGCCGGTGGCTTTATCGCCTGTGGCCCAGGCACCGCCGTGGATAGCCAAAACTACCGGATAAGGCTTCTTGGCATGGGCGGGCAGGTACAGGTCCATTTTCTGGGCGTCGCTGCCATGCGCATAAATTAAATCGCCATAGCGCTGCTGTACGTTCTCATAGTATAAATTAGCAAAACCATTTCGGGTTGGCAACTGGGCGGCGCTGACAGGTGCTTCCAGGACGCTGGCGACGCGCGGCATATCAGCGGCGCAGGCCGTGGCAAAAATACTGGTGGCCAGGATGAATGCGGCCAGAGCACATTTTTTTATCTGCATGGTAAGAACCTCCTTACAAATTACGGTACTATTATAGCATATTTGCCTAAATCTGCGTACTGATAAAACTGGTTTCGCTGTCCGGCAAGCTAAAATTTTGGCAGCCCTGCCGGCCAGGGTACTCAATCTGCAATTTGGGGCGCCAGACCGGACAGGGTATCTACGTCACCGCTGACGATGGCGGGAATAGCCTTTTGTACCAACTCCGGATCCCAGTCCCACCAGGCCAGTTGTTGCAACCTGGTACGGGTAGGTTTGTCAAAACGGTATTTTAAAATGCGGGCCGGAACACCGCCAACGATAGCGTAGGGCGGCACATCTTTGGTGACCAGGGCCCGGGCACCGATAATGGCGCCATTGCCTATGGCCACGCCCTGCATGATGGTAGCGTGGTAGCCAATCCAGACATCATTGCCCAGGACGATATCGCCCCGGTTGTCCCAGGCGTCCTGGATTTTGCCAGGTACCAGGTTCCATTCCTTAAAGAAGATAGGGAAGGGAAAATTGGCCAGAGAGTCAGGATTATGGTTGCCGCTGGTAAAGATAAACCTGGCGCCGCAGGCAATGCTGCAATATTTACCCATGACCAGCAGGTCGCCGTTGATAGGATAATGGTAGAGCACATTATTTTTTTGAAAATCCCGGGGATCTTTCTCAAAATCATTGTAAAAGGTAAAGTCGTCAATGACGATGTTAGGACCCCAGACCACGTTTTTCAGATAGACGGTATGCTGGTCCAGTTTACGGGGATATGTCACTTGGGGATTCATAGGCGCTCCTTTCCTTTTAACCAGGTAGTAGTTCACTAAATATCCTTACTTCATTATAGCATATCTGTTTTGCTTGTGATATAATATATTATCTATAAGTATGGAAAGGGATGGGACTAGTTTTACTGGCCCCTGCGTATGAGGAATACATCATGATTTTTACAGATAAAGCCAGGATTTATGTGGAAGCTGGTAAGGGCGGCGACGGCATGAGCAGTTTCCGCCGGGAAAAGTTTGTGGAAAAAGGCGGCCCCAACGGCGGCAACGGCGGCAAGGGCGGCAGCGTCATCCTGAAGGCTACCGCGGATTTGAACACGCTGGTAGATTTTCGCTACAAGCGTAAGTTTATCGCCAAGAACGGCAACGGCGGCGGCACGCAGAACTGCACCGGCGCCCAGGGCACGGATGTTCTTGTCAAGGTACCGGTAGGCACCCTGGTGAAGGACGACCAGACCGGCGCCCGGCTGGCGGATCTGACCGAAGACGGCCAGGAATACCTGGCAGCTAAAGGCGGCCGCGGCGGTAAGGGTAATGCCTGTTATGTGAATAGTATTAAACGCGCGCCTACTTTCGCGGAAAAGGGCGAGCCGGGTACCCATACCTGGCTAAAGCTGGAGTTGAAACTTTTGGCCGATGTGGGTCTGGTAGGTTATCCCAGTGTGGGTAAGAGCAGTATCATCTCCCGGGTCAGCGCGGCCCGTCCCGAGATTGCAGCGTACCATTTTACCACCCTGACTCCGGTGCTGGGCGTGGTAAGGCTGGACAGCGAGCGCAGTTTTGTGCTGGCGGATATCCCCGGTCTGATTGAAGGCGCCAGCAAAGGCGTAGGCCTGGGCCACGACTTTTTGCGGCATGTAGAACGGACCAAGGTCCTGCTTCACGTGGTGGATGTCAGCGGCATGGAAGGCCGGGATCCCATCGACGATTTTAACAAGATTAATAAGGAACTGGAAGCTTACAGCGCCAAGCTGGCTAAGCGTACCCAGCTGGTAGTGGCGAACAAGATGGACATGCCGGACAGTCCGGCCAATTTTGAGAAACTGAAGGCCTATGTGGAAAGCAAGGGCTACGAGATTATGGCGGTGAGCGCCGTGACCGGAGCAGGGTTGAAGGAACTGATGAACAAGGCTTTTAACCTGGTGCAGGCTTATGTGCCGGAACCGGAAGCGGCGGATATTCCTACCCTGGGCGCCGGCGAGGAGCTGGACCAGGATAAGTTTGAAGTGATTAAAGGCAATGATACAGATTTTGAGGTTAAAGGCAAGGCTATTGAACGTCTGGTGGCCATGACCAATTTTGATAATGATGAGGCTTTGTATCGCTTCCAGTTGATTTGGAAACGGCTGCATATCGAAGAAGCTTTGAAGGCGGCCGGCATCAAAGAGGGACAGACGGTACGTATCCTGGACATGGTCTTCAACTATAAGGAAGGCAGTTCCGTGTAAAGAACCAAGCTGCCGGATGCATACAGGCAGCAGCGTGTAAAGAAGGGGGAGAGCCCTATGACAAAAGCTCGCGCAGCGTTAAAAAAGGTACAGCGAATCGTGGTCAAGGTGGGCACCAGTACTATCACGTATCCCAACTGCAGCCGTAATTTTTCCCGGATTGATAAACTGGCCCGGGAACTGGCGGATTTACATAATCAGGGCAAGGAAATCATCCTGGTGACCAGCGGCGCCGTGGCGGTAGGGGTGGAACGCCTGGGACTCAAGAGTAAGCCCAAGACGATTCCCGGCAAGCAGGCAGCAGCCGCAGTGGGTCAGGGCATCCTGATGAATACCTATGAAAAGTTTTTTAGCGAATACGGCCAGGTGGTAGCTCAGGTGCTGCTTACCCGAACCGAGGTCCTGGACCGGCATCATTATACTAATAGCCGTAATACGTTCATGACCTTGCTGCAGCAGCATGTAATTCCCATCGTCAACGAGAACGACGTGGTCGCCCTGGATGATTTAAAAATTGGCGATAACGATAATATGTCGGCCCTGGTAGCAGGTATTGCCGACGCAGATTTAATCATCATCCTTTCCGATGTAGATGGCTTGTACACAGCGAACCCTGCAACCCATCCGGAAGCCAAGCTGGTGCCGGAGGTACCGGCTATCACAGCGGAGGTGGAAGCTAGTGCCGGGGAAGCAGGCAGCGGTTTTGCCACCGGCGGTATGGCCACCAAGATTCAAGCAGCCAAGGCGGCTACCAGCAGCGGTATCAGCCTGGTCATCGCCTCGGGGACGGAAGAGAACGCCATTACCCGCATCTTGAACGGCGAGGATGTAGGCACCTTGTTCATTTCCCGGGAAAACAGGCTGCAGTTCCGGAAACGCTGGCTGGCGTTTGGCGCCAGGGTTGCCGGTAAGATCATCGTGGATGCCGGGTGCGCCAAGGCGCTGCACAAGAAGGGCGCCTGCAGCATCTTGCCCGCAGGCATTGCCGACGTGGAAGGCGATTTTGAAGCCGGACATACCGTCAGCGTGGTGGATGACGCCGGGCACGAACTGGCCCGGGGGCTGACCCATTACGGCAGTGCGGAGCTGGCCAGGATCAAGGGCCATAAGAGTACAGAAATTTTGCAACTGTTAGGACATAAAAGTTTCGACGAAGTGATTCATCGCGACGATTTAATTATCTTGTGAGGTGAACATGATGGCTATCAGAGAACAAGCGCAGGCGGCAGTTAAGGCGGAACGTCAGCTGGCCGTGACTTCGACCAGGGTGAAAGACACGGCACTTTTGGCGATGGCGGCAGCGCTGCTGGAGCATGAAAAAGAAATTTTAGACGCCAATGCGGCAGATATGGAAGCAGGCAAGGCTAAAGGGATGCGGCAGGCTATGTTAGACCGGCTGCTCTTAAACCACAAGCGCCTGGAAGAGATGGCAGTAGGACTGCGTCAGGTGGCAGGGCTGGCCGACCCGGTAGGAAACGTGGTGGACGGCAGGACGTTGCCTAATGGTCTAACCATCGTGAAAGAACGGGTCCCCCTGGGAGTCATCGGTATTATTTACGAGGCGCGCCCTAATGTGACGGCGGACGCCATCGGTTTGTGCCTGAAAAGCGGCAATGCAGTAATTTTAAAAGGCGGCAGTGAAGCTATTGAGAGCAATACGGCCGTAGCCAGGGTGTTGACGGCGGCTGCGGAACAGGCAGGCATCCCTGCGGGAAGTATCCAGTTTATTACCAGTACGGCACACAGTGCGGTGACGGAACTGATTACGTTAAACGGTCTGGTAGATTGTGTGATTCCCCGGGGCGGCGCGGGTTTGATCCACGCTGTAGTGGGCGGCGCCAGCGTCCCGGTCATTGAAACAGGTTTGGGCCTGTGCCATACTTATGTGGATGCGGGCGCCGATTACCAGATGGCTGCCAGGATTGCTATCAACGCCAAGACCCAGCGCCCGGCAGTGTGCAATGCTATGGAAACCTTGCTGGTGCACCAGGATGCAGCAGCGGACTTTTTACCGGCGCTGATTAAAGAACTGCAGGCTAAAGGCGTGGAAGTGCGCGGCGATGCGGCGACGCAAAAACTGGGCAGCAACGTGGTAGCAGCTACGGACCAGGACTGGGCTACCGAATATGACGATCTGATCCTTTCCATCAAGGTGGTGCGGGATTTGGACGAGGCGCTGGAGCATATTGCCAGATATAGCACCAAACACAGCGAATGCATCGTGACCAGAAATTATGAACACGCGCGCAAGTTCCAGCAGTGCGTGGATGCGGCTTGCGTCTATGTGAATGCCAGCACCCGTTTTACCGACGGGTTCCAGTTCGGTATGGGTGCCGAAATCGGCATCAGCACGCAAAAACTGCATGCCCGGGGACCAATGGCGCTGCCGGAGTTGACCACGTTCAAGTATCTGATCAGCGGCGACGGCCAGGTCAGGGAATAAAAGATTACAGGACGCTCAGGCAGCCCTGGGCGTCCTTATCTACGGACATAAATAAAGATCAAAGGAGCAGGACAAAGTAAATGGCCTACATTGAACTAGCAGGACAAAAAAACACCCGTGATTTAGGCGGTATCACCACGATGGACGGCAGACGCATCAGGCGCCGCCGGCTGATTCGCAGCGGCCGGATTTCTGAACTGACGGCTAACGATATCTCGGTCTTACTGGCCAGGTACCAGCTCAGGACGGTGGTGGATTTTCGCGCGCCTAAGGAGATTAGCGAATTTCCGGATCCGCGCTGGGGCATCGTGGAGCATTATGAGCTGTCGGTGCTGAGCGATACAGCTCTGGGTTTTAACAAGAACGATAATACCGGCAACACGGTGCTGGATGCCCTGACCGGTATGGCGGCGGAGCCAGGTTTTAGCGCCCGGGAATATATGAAAGATAATTACCGCAAGCTCATTAACGAAGGCCAGGCCCGGGGAGCTTACCGGCGCTTTTTTGAACTGCTGCTGGAGCAAAAGGATGGCAGCCTGCTCTATCATTGCAACGGTGGCAAGGATCGCACCGGTCTCGCCACAGTCTTTTTATTGACAGCGCTGGGTGTATCCTGGCAGGTCATCTATGAGGACTTTTTGCAAACCAACGTGTTCCTGCGGCCGGTTTTAGAACAGTCGCTGGCCAAACTTCCGGAGAAATATCAGAACGAGAAGGCTCGGGACATGGTCAAGGAACTGTTCCTGGTGGACGATGTGTATCTGCAGACGGCCAGGGAAGAGATGTGCAAGGCAGCCGGTACGCCGCTCTATTATGTACAGAACGTGCTGGGTGTGGATGAAAATAAGATGGAGCTGCTGCAAAAACTATACCTGGAATAACGGGGTGGCAGCAGAGGGAGAAAGGCCTGCGAACCGGCAGGCTTTTTTTCATCAGTGCCACAAATTAGACATAAATAACTGTTACACTGGGTGCAACAAGAAGAAAAGGCAAGGGGGGAAAGGTGAGAACCATGCCAAAGTTTATTAAAAATAATTTGTATGTCCTCATCGCGCTACTGGTAGTCATTGCAGCAGCCTTTGGCGGGTACAAATATTATCAAAGTAAAAAGGAAGTTAAAACTCCCACCAAGACGGCGGCAGTGGAATACGGCATCCTGAAAGATGAGATTAGCGCTACCGGCAGCCTCAGTGCCCTGGATAACGTGGATATCAGCTCTAAGATTACGGGCCGTATCGTCAAGGTCAACGTCAAGGAAAATGACCATGTATCAGCGGGAGAACTGCTGCTCAGTCTGGATGATACGTCGCTGAAAGCTACGGAGATTCAGAAAAAAGCTAACCTGGATGATGCCCAGCTGACACTGAACCGTGATGCCAGGCTTTTAAGCATGGGTGCTATCAGTCAGCAGACTTATGATACGGCCAAGATGAATTTTGACGTGGCTAAGGCTGCTTATGACCAGGCGGTGTCCAACACCAACGATACCAATATTTACTCCCCGATTGACGGTTATGTTATCGGCAAACCGACTCCGGTAGGCCAGACCATCAGTTCCGGTATCAGCACGCCTCAGGTTATCATGAGTATTGCCAACCTGGATAAGATGCAGGTGGAAGATCTGGTGGATGAAAGCGATGTGGGCCGCGTAAAAGTGGGCCAGACCGTAGAGTTTACCGTAGATTCTTATTCCAACGAGACTTTTAAAGGTACGGTGCGCCTGATTAGTAAGAGCGCCACTACCAGCAACAACGTTATTTACTATAAGGTGTATGTGGATGTGGCCAACAGCCAGGGCAAGTTGTTCCCCACCATGACAGCCCGGACCAATATTGTGGTTAAGCAGGTGGAGAATGCGCTGATGGTACCGAACAACTGCATCTTCCACGATGGTAAGCGTACCTATGTGAAGAAATATGATGATGCTACCCAGCAATCCACGCAGGTGGATGTGACGGTGGGACTGGCCGGCAACGACAAGACCCAGATTACCAGTACGGAGCTGCGCCAGGGCGACAAGGTAGAAGTAAGGGTAGCCAAGGCCACCCAGACCAACAGCAACCGCGGCGGCCCGCCGATGTAAGCGTAGCAGGCACCACAGTTAAGTTAGAAGGTCCTCCAACGGGAGGACATAAGGAAAGCAAGCAAGAAAGGATAGACTATGTCCGAAGTAATCAGGCTTGAAGACATCATGAAAACTTATGTGATGGGCGATACCATCCTGCATGCGCTGAACCATGTGCATCTGGAAGTCATGGACGGGGAATTCCTGGCTATCATGGGACCGTCCGGCAGTGGTAAGAGTACCATGATGAATATCCTGGGCTGTCTGGACCGTCCCACTTCGGGCAAGTATTATCTGGACGGCAAGGAGATTGCCGGTTATGATGACGATGAACTGGCTAAGACCAGAAATGCCAAGATTGGTTTCGTGTTCCAAAACTTTAACCTGCTGCCCAAATTGACCGCTCAGGCCAACGTGGCTTTGCCGCTGGTTTACGCCAGCGTACCGGAAGAAGAACGGATGGAAAGGGCTAAACAGGCCCTGGTAGCCGTGGGGCTGGGCGACCGCCTGGACCATAAACCCAACGAGATGAGTGGCGGCCAGCGCCAGAGGGTAGCTATTGCCCGGGCGCTGATTAATAATCCTGCCATCATTATGGCCGACGAACCTACCGGTAACCTGGATACCAAGTCCAGTTACGAGATCATGGATATTTTTAAGGCTATGAATAATGAAGGCAAGACCGTGGTTATGGTTACTCATGAACCGGATATCGGCGAGCAGACCAAGCGGATCCTTGTGATGCGCGACGGTCAGCTAGTCAGCGATGAAAGGAGGTAGGAGCCGTGTTTAACGAATCAATTAAGATGGCGTTAGAAGGCATGGTTGCCAACAAGCTCCGTACTTTCTTAACCCTGCTGGGTATCATCATCGGCGTAGGCGCCGTCATCGCCATGGTCAGCTTGGGTTTTGGTGTTAAAGAGCAGGTTAAGAATAATATTTCCCGGCTGGGCAGTAATCTTTTGATCGTGCAGAGCGGCGGCCGTACGGCTACCGGCGCCCGGATTCAGGCCGGCAGCGGCGCCCGTCTTACGTATGATGACGCCAAGGCCATTGAGAAATCAGTGGATGATGCGCTGTATGTGGCGCCTATGGTTTCCAGGGGCTACCAGCTGGTAGTAGGCAATCAGAACTGGACTACCAACGTCCAGGGCGCGCCTCCCAATATTTTAAGCATCCGTGATTATACCGTAGAAGAAGGACGTAATTTTAATAACCGGGATATGACCAGTCGCACCCGTGTCTGCGTCATCGGCAAGACTATCGTGGACAATCTGTTCCCCGACGGTGACCCGATAGGCAAGACCATGCGTATCGGCAAGGCGCCTTTTACCGTGATCGGCGTTCTGGGCAGCAAGGGTCAGTCGGCTATGGGCCAGGACCAGGACGATGTGGTCTTTGTACCTTTGACGACGGCCATGAACCGTTTGATGGGTATTACCTATGTAAATAATATTACCATTCAGGCTAAGAACGAGAATGTGGTGGATTCCGTGCAGGGCGAAGTAGAACAGATCCTGCGGGAACGGCACCGGATCAAGACCGGCAGCGATGACGATTTTACCGTCCGTAACCTGGCAGCCCTGATGGATACTATGATGGAAACTGCTAATACCATTACCATGCTGCTGGGCTGCATCGCAGCTATCAGTCTCCTGGTTGGCGGCATCGGTATCATGAACATTATGCTGGTCAGCGTGACGGAGCGGACCAGGGAAATCGGTATCCGCAAAGCTCTGGGTGCTACCTACCATAATATCTTGCTCCAGTTTTTAATTGAAGCCATGGTCATCGGCGTAGTAGGCGGTGTGCTGGGCGTACTGTTAGGCGTGGCCAGCTCCTACGGCATCAGCAAGTTTGCCGGCTGGAATACGGTCATCAGCGTGCCTACCATCATCATTGCGGTGGTCTTCTCCGTGGGTATCGGCCTGTTCTTCGGCATCTACCCGGCCCGGAAAGCCGCGCTCTTAGACCCGATTGACGCACTGAGATATGAATAACGAGCTATCTTTTCTAACTAAATGCAAATTTTTCGCTAAGGCCTTCTTGGAATATCTGAGGAGGCCTAAAACTGTTTTTGACCTGAAAGACAGAACGGTATGGCTGATCCTCTATCTGGCGGTATGCGGACTGCTGTATTTTTTGTATGGTATAGTTGTACAAATGCCGCCAAACTGATATAATATTATGTAATATTTTTGGGTACAGAATTTAAGAACAGAGGCGGAGGTAGAGATGACCAGACAGCTGGCCCTGATGGGCGGTACGTTCGATCCTATCCATATGGGACATCTCAAGGTGGCGCAGAGTATTTATGAGGCGCTGCATTTCGAAAAAATTGTCTTCCTGCCGGCTGCTATACCGCCCCATAAATTGGGGCAGGGTTCTTCCCCCGCAGCAGACCGCCTGGCTATGGTCAAGCTGGCGCTCCGGGATTATCCGGCGTTTACCCTGGATGACCTGGAAATTAAGAAAGGCGGATTGTCCTATACTTACGAGACAGTGGAGGCTATCCGTGCTAAACATCCGGACTACGAGATTTATTTTCTTATCGGGGCGGATTCCCTGGTGCAGCTGGCCAGCTGGTACCATATACGGGAACTGCTGGACGAGGTGAAATTTGTGGTTGCCAGAAGGCCGGGCTATAAGCCGGACCAAAGTCAGCTGGAATATCATTTCGGTCCCGGAGTTATGGAACGACTGGTCTTTGTGGATACGGTACGGCTGCATATCTCTTCTACTGACATCCGGAAGCGGGTACAGGCAGGCAAACCTATTAAAGGCCTGGTGCCGGCTGCTGTGGAAAAATACATTCATGAACACCATCTGTATCAGGCGTAAAGCCGGCCGCTGGGGCGGAGAAAGGAACACTTATGCTGACCTTTGAGGAAATGAAAACAACTTTAGAAAAGGCGTTGCCGCATAAACGGTTCCAGCATTCGCTGTATGTGTACGAAACGGCGCTGAAGATGGGAAAGCATTTTAAGGGCAACCTGGAGAAGATTGGTATCGCGGCCCTGCTGCACGACTGCGGACGCGAGATTCCTACCCGGGACAGCCTCATGTACGCTCTAACGCATAATATTCCCATGGATTTTGTGGAAGAACATCAGCCGATTTTACTCCACGCCAAACTGGGACGCTATTTTGCCCGGGATAAGTACGGTGTCACCGATCCGGAAATTTTGGATGCCATTGCTCAGCATACAACAGGGGCTGCGCATATGAGCCAGACCTCCATGATCGTGTATCTGGCGGATTTGCTGGAACCAACCCGGGATTTTAAGGGCATCAAAGAACTACGGGAAGTGGCCGGCCAGGATTTGGAACTGGCCATGCTGAAAGCCATGGAACATACCATGCAGTATCTGCTCACCTATGATCTTTTAGTGCATCCGGATTGTCTGGAAGGTTATAACCAGCTGGCAGCCAAGTTTAAGAAGATTAGGGAAGCAAAGTTGGGAAAGCAGGCATAACAGTTGAGAACGAACATGGAAGATAAACAACAGGAACCGCGTCAGGTTAAACGGCACTTGCGGTGGGGCAGGGTTATCCTGCTGCTCCTGGTGTTAGCCGTGGTCCTGACCAGCGTTTTTTGGGCTACGGTGTGGGCTTATGAGAATATTTATAAGGCGCCCAAGGTGAAACCGGTTGGCGCTAATGAAAAAATTACCAGCGATGCCCGGCTCAACAGTCGTATCAATGTGCTGCTCCTGGGTATAGATGACGGCGACAGCGATGCGGCGGCCGATGAACCCAAACGTACGGATGCCATCCTGGTGGCCAGCTTCGATCCGGTACATAACGAGGTGGCGCTGTTGTCCATTCCCCGTGATACCAAGGTGGTACTGCCGGGACACAGCAGTTTTGATAAGGTGAACGCGGCGTATGCTTATGGCGGGGTGATGATGGCTAAGCAGACCATCGCCAACCTGCTCCGTATACCGGTGCATTACTACGTGCTCCTGAACTGGCAGGGCTTCATCAAGGTGGTGGACCTGTTAGGTGGCGTGGACCTGTACGTAGAAAAAGATATGAAGTATGACGATCCTTATGCTAACCTGCATATTGATATCAAACAGGGCTATCAGCATCTGGACGGGCAGCGCAGCGGTGAATATGTGCGTTTCCGTCACGATGAGCTGGGAGATATCGGCCGGGTACAACGCCAGCAAAGATTCCTGAAGGCGTTAATCCTGCAGCTGTTCTCCCTGGAAAATATTCCGAAGATTCCCCAACTGTTAGCTACCATGAATCAGTACGTGGAAACCGACATGACGACGTACACTATGCTGCAGGCGGCCAAGAGTTTTAAAATTATGGATGACAACCGTATTAACTCCGGCATGTTGCTGGGTGATTTTCAGGATAACAGTGGTACCAGCTACTGGCGGACCAACCGCACCCTGGTGGAAAAATCCTTGAAGGAAGTGGGTATACCCTTCCTGGATAGCAAGGATGACGCCATCACTAATGATCCTACCGTAGGCCGGGAAAATATTATTTATGCACCGCCGGCGGTTAAGGCGCCCAGCAAGAGCAATGATACCGTAATTAAGTATGCGCCCAAGAATCCGCAGCCGGCTAAGAAACCCCAAACGCCTGCTAAGAGCAGCGGCAGTCAGAAAAGCAAGCAATGATAAGGAAAAGGAGGGGGTAACCCAATGACAGACAAAGCTAAAGCATTAGCACAAAAAATCGCTACTATCGCTGATAACAAGAAAGGTAACCATATCGTCATCCTCAACATGCAGGAGCTGTCTTTTATGACGGATTATTTCGTCATCGTCAGCGCCAGCAATAAGATCCTGGTCAAGGCCATCACCGATTACGTGGAGGATGAGCTGGCCAAGGAACAGGTTTTTGCCGTACATAAGGAAGGCTATACAGAAGGCAACTGGATCCTGCTGGATTATGGCGACGTGGTGTTACATGTGTTCCTGGAAGAGGAACGTGAGTTTTATAATTTGGAGCAGCTGTGGGCTGACGCGCCGGCAGAGGCTTTTGAGGTTAAGGAAGATGTGGAAGAATAAACCGCCGTTTGCAAAACGGGGTCTTATACATAAAGAAGCTGCGGCTGCTACGCCTAAATTTGCTGCAGCACAACTGGAAAAGGACGCGCCGGCAGCGGCTGCGGAGGAACCGGCTCTTACGCCGGTGCCTTACAAGGCCGGAGACGTGGTTACGTTAAAGGTAGTCCGTGAAAGTGAATTCGGCGCCTTTTTGGATGCCGGTACCGGTAATACCAGCGATGATATTTTGCTGCATAAGCTGCAGCAGACGGAACCGGTTAAGATCGGCGACATGGTCCCGGTTTATATTTATCTGGACCCGCACCACCGGCTGACGGCCAGCATGAAGCTGCCCAAGATGAAAGAAGGCCAGCTGGGTTATGCCCGGGTGCTGGATGTGACCAGGGATGGCGGCTTCGTGGATATCGGAGCGGAACGCGGCGTCTTTTTACCCTACAGTGAGATGCGGGGACATGTGTCGCCGGATCAGAAAGTCTGGGTCAAGCTGTATCGGGATAAGAGCGGCAGACCGGCTGTGACCATGCGGGTAGACAAGGATATTGTCCAGGCTTCCCGCAAAGCGCAAGATGTAAAAGTAGGTGACATGGTCACCGGTACCATTTATAATATCCTGGATGACGGGTTCTTCCTGTTTACCACGGACAGATATATCGGCTTCCTGCATCGCAGCGAAGCGCCGGCTAAACGCCGTCTGGATTTTGGCGAGCAGCTGACCTGCCGGGTGGCCCATATCCGTGATGACGGACGTTTGAACTTATCGTTGAGACCACAGAAGGAAAACGCCCTGATCACAGATGCGCAGGCCTTGTATGACTTGATGCAGAAGCGGGGCGGGCGGATGCCTTACTGCGATGACACGCCCAAGGAGATTATCAAGGAAAAATTCGGCCTGTCCAAGGCGGCTTTTAAACGGGCTTTGGGACACTTAATGAAGGAAGATAAGATCTATCAGGAAGATGGTTGGACTATCCTGAAATAAAAAGACCCTGCGTTTTGGCAGAGCCTGCGGTCACAAAAATCGGCACGCAGCTTGTATTTGGTACAGGCGCGTGCCGTATTTTTTTACAAAATTTATTTGGCGGGGATGATTTCCAGCCAGTAACCGTCCGGGTCGTTAATAAAATAAATACCCATGGCCGGATTTTCATAGCAGATGCAGCCCATCTTCTTATGCAGGGCATGGGCTGCGGCAAAATCTGCCGTGGCAAAAGCCAGGTGGAACTCATTTTCACCCAGATCATAAGGTTTTTTGCGGTCTTTCAGCCAGGTCAGTTCCAGCTGGTGGGGCGTTTTTTTGTCTCCCAGGTATACCAGGGTAAAATCCGGGGTTTTCTTTTCCCGGACTACCTCCAGTCCTAAAGCTTCCCGGTAAAATTTTAAACTCTTGTCCAGGTCCAGTACGTTAAAATTATTATGCGCAAAAGTAAATGCCATATGTAATCCTCCTTCTCAAGATTGGTTTCAGCTCAGGTATGAGCTTTATTTATATTATACCATAAATAAGTAAAAGGTAGCAGAACCTGAAAAAAGTGCTATAATGGGTGAAGAATCGGGGTGTTGTACAGATGCAGATTAAGATACGTGCTTATATGGAAAAAGATGTACCGGCGCTGGTGGAGATTTGGAATGAGGTAGTAGAGGACGGGATTGCTTTCCCGCAGGAAGAGAAGCTGACGGTGGTTACAGGACGGGAGTTTTTTGCTGCGCAGGCCTATACGGGTGTGGCCGAGACGGATACCGGTAAGATCCTGGGTTTATATATCCTGCATCCCAATAATGTGGGACGCTGCGGCCATATCGCTAACGCCAGTTATGCGGTGAGCGGTTCCAGCCGGGGATTACATGTGGGTGAGCAGCTGGTACAGGACTGTTTGCGGCAGGGACGCCTGCACGGGTTCAGGGTACTGCAGTTTAATGCGGTGGTAGCAACCAATATTCATGCCCGGCATCTGTATGAACGGCTGGGCTTTCAGCAGCTGGGAACGATTCCCGGAGGTTTTAGGATGAAGGACGGCCATTACGAAGATATTTGTCCGTATTACCATGTGCTGTAAGATAATCCAAAGATAATCAGGAGCGTGATTCCAATCAGGATGAACCGCGATTCTTCGCAATAAATGGCGGGGAATTACTTTTAGAAAAGTGAGAATGTTCTTGTGGATTTAGGAACTTCAATGGTATAATAATTACGAAATATAGAATAAAATAGTAAACTGTGATAACTTCTCGAAGAGATACGGAGGGAGCACACAACATGTCCAAAATGCTGCGGAGTTTATATACACTTATCATAGCTTGTCTGTTACTAGGTCTGACCCTGCCGGTACTGGCAGCCGGTACAGATACTTTTACTGTGCCTGAAGTTACGGTTGGGATTTCTGAATATCCTGGATATGCCAGTCTGGATGACAGCGGCAACTTAACCGGAGCCGACGTGGAATATGCTTATCGTATCGCTCAGTATGCCAACCTGAGATTTAAAATTGTCCTGATTAATGATGCGGAAGATTATTTTGGCGCCCTGGACAGCGGCAGGGTGGATATGCTGTTTGATGCTATCAAGACTCAGGACAGGATGCAGAAATATTTATATGCCACCCATGTAATTGGCAGCACGCCCATGTCAGTTTATGTGCGCCCCAATGACGGCCGTTTTGAATATGGCAAGAGTGAGCAGCTGGCCGGCAAAGTATACGGTACGGAAAAAGACAGCGAGGTAGGTCTGATCTTTCAGAAATGGTGCCGAGAACATGGTTTTAATGTCACCATTCGCGAATATAAAAGCAGTAACGACATTGACGCAGCTATTCTGAGCGGCGTCGTTGATGCCGGTTTGTACGGTACGGAGCAGCGTAAAGGTTTCCGTACCATCCTGCTCTTCTCGCCTTCGCCGTATTATATTATTTTCCGCAAAGATAGTCAGAACCTGAAAAATACCATAGATGATGCCATGGCGCGTCTTTTAACGGAAGATCCCCTGTATGCGGATAAGCTTGCCAAAAGATATATGGCAGGCAGCGTGGAAGAGATGCGCGCTCTGACACATACGGAAGAAGCGTACCTGGCCAAGCATCCGGTTTTAAAGATTGCCGTAGTCAAGAATGACCAGCCGTATTTTTCCCGGGATGATCAGGGAAAACCCAAGGGAGTACTGGCAGATTTTTATGCCAGGGTGACAGCTCTGACCGGGTTAAAATTTGAATTTGTTAATTATCCGACCCACGGTGACGCCGTGGCTGCGGTTAAGAATGGTCAGGCTGATATCCTGGGCCTGTTTAGTGACGGGCAGATTAATGCGTATAACAGCGGTCTGCGTCCGACACGGGAATACGGCACGGTGAACATGGTCTTTGTGGCCGAGGCCGGATTGAATCGCGGACCTATGCGCAAAGTGGCGGTCAAGCAGCGTACCCGGGGAACGTTAGCCAGTACCCTGACGGCGGATAAACAGCTGCAACTGGTAACGTATGCCAATGGCACCGCTTGTTTTAACGCCATGAAGAATCATGAAGTAGACGCCATGATCTGCGGTTTGCCAACGGCCAGCTGGATTGTGAACCAGAATAACGTTACCGCCTACAGTATTGCACCTGTTTCATCGCTAACCGTGGATTTGTGCGGCGCTGTTGCTTATGGCAACGAGACTCTGTGCTCCATCCTTAATAAAGCCATCAAGGTTTCTGAGGCGTATTTTGATGGTATAGTGGCAAGTAATACGGCGCAGGAATCTTCCTGGTCCACCTTTATTGCCCGCATCCCGCCTATCTTTACGGCTTTATTTGCCGTCGTGATGCTGGTGCTGGTAGCAGGTTTGATACTGGCGCTGATTTCCTTAAGCCGTCGCAGCCGCGAGAAGGCTGCCATCCTGGCTGCCAGGGCTGAGAATGAGCAGGAAAAGATTAAGCTGGAGGCCATTGCCAAAAACGCGGAAGAGAAAAACCAGTTCTTCTCCAACATCAGTCACGACATGCGGACGCCTTTAAACGCCATCATTGGTTTTTCCAGCCTGGCAAGTAAAGAAAATGTGTCCGGTGTAGCACGGGATTATCTCAGCAAGATTCAATCCTCGGGAGAATTGTTGCTGGAACTGATTAACGATACGCTGAATCTTTCCAAGCTAAATAGTGGTAAATTGAAACTGCGGCTGGAGCCGGTGGCGTGCGCGGACATTTTTAATTCCGTAGTCATCCCCATCCGGGAAGCGGCAGAGACCAAGAATATTGAGTTTACGGCGACTAAGTCGGAGGTGTTACCGTATATTCTGGCCGACCGGCTGAACTTGCAGAAAGTCATCTTAAATCTGCTGACTAATGCGGTAAAATACACGCCATCTGGCGGTCATGTCAGCCTGAGTATAGGTTGTGACCGTGAAACTGATGGCAAGTATAAGGGGTTCATCATCGTCAAGGATGACGGTATTGGCATCTCACCGGAGTTTTTGCCGCATATTTATGAACCTTTTGCCCAGGAACAGAGTACCGGTTACGAAGGTACAGGCACCGGTTTGGGCCTGGCCATCGTTAAACAGCTGGTAGATTTGATGGGTGGTACGATCACGGTAGATACTGTCAAGGGCAAAGGCACGACTTTTACCATCAAGTTGCCCATCCAGGAAGCTGCTACGCCGGCAGAGGCGGCGGCAATACCGCTGCAGCGTGCAGGCATGGCTAAACTGGCCGGCAAAAAGATTTTGCTGTGCGAGGATAATGCGCTCAACCGGGAAATTGCCGGCGCTATCCTGAAGAAGCAGGGGATGGTGGTCACCTATGCTGAAAACGGTCAAAAGGGCGTGGATATTTTTAAGGCCAGCGCTGCGGGTGAATATGTGGCCATCTTCATGGACCTGCGGATGCCGGTGCTGGATGGATTTGGCGCTACCAGTGCCATCAGAGGTCTGCCACGGGAAGATGCACTTAAGGTTCCCATCATTGCCATGACGGCAGATGTCTTTGCCGAGACTGTGGAAAAATGCCTGACTTCCGGGATGAATGCGCATTTATCCAAACCGGTGGATCCGGATAAAATGTACCAGGTCCTGGAGCAACTGGTAGACTAACACACTCAGCAGGTCTTTGTAAATTTATAATTAAAACAGAAAAAATCCTCCTGGGCAGGTCCGGAGATGCCGGGCCGGGCACAGGAGGTTTTTTGTTGCGTGGTTGCTGGTCAGGTTTCCTGCTCTGGATTCAAGAGGACGGAAGCCTGGAAAACATTTTTGTTATAGGTAAATTTGGTTACACCCCGGTAGCGTAAGGCGATGCTGCGGATAGAAGCAATACCGATACCTTCTACCTGTTCCTGACGTTTAGTGGAAATAAAGGCTTCTCCGTCCCGGATGATCAGGTTGCCATAGCTGTTGCGTACGGTCAGGGCTACCATGGTACCGTTTATCAGGTTGCCTTTTACCTGCAGGAACTTGTGGCCGTCTTTTTGACTGCGGCAGCCGTCCAGGGCATTTTCCACCAGGTTTCCTAAGATAGCGGCTACATCAGATTCGGGCAGGGGCAGTTCCGCCGGCAGACTGACAGCTATCTCGGTGTCGATGCCGTCGGCCCGGGCCTGGGTCTGATAATATTGCAGCAGGGCATTGAGCGCATAATTATCACATAAGATGGTGCTGCTTTCAATCTGGGAAGTGTGCAGGTAATCATCCACGTAGTCGAGGATGCCGGTAAAACTTTGCTGTTCGGCCAGACCTTTGATCACGGAAAGTTGCTGCCGCATGTCGTGGCGCTGTTTCCGGGTCAGGTCGATGACATTTTGCAGGCGTCCGTATTCCTTACGCTGCATCAAAAGATGCAGATTGGCCAGACGCAGGCGTTCCGCAATCAGCACTTTACGACCGGTTTCCCGCAACAATTGCAGCAGGATGCCACAGCTCATGAAAGTACCCAGGGTCCAGATCACATAGGCGGTAAAGCGTTCCGGCAGATAAGTGATAGTGATGGTACCGCGGGCGTTAGTGGTCACGGTCAAAATGGTGAGAAGCAGCCAGAAGACGGCGGGAATCAGCCATAATTTATGCCAGTAGCTGGCGGCACTTTGTTCTTCCAGCAGCGGTTCCAAAAGATTTCGCAGGTAAAAGATGAGGGAGGGCGCCGTAAGCAATAGCAGGAATAAGCTGGTGAAGATGGTACTCAGAATTGGATCGGTTAAAAAGCCGATAGCGGACAGCACATCCCGGATTAGCTCCAGGAAGATGTCCATAGCGTCAACATAACATTTAATCAGGAATAAATTACAGAGCAGCTTAGGCAGGCCCTGATTCACGTTCAGATAGAGCAGGAGCAACCCGGCCAGCAGGGTATAGACGGTGCGTACATAATGCAGGCCCGCGCCGGTAATACCAAGAGAAGGCGCTAAAAAGGTAAGCAGCAGGCAGGAACCTGTAAGGCAGAGCACCACTCCCAGCCACAATTTTCTGGTAGAGCGGAGATGTTCTTCAAAAGGCACGCAGAGCAGATAATAAAAGGTCAGCTCGTAAAAGAGGGATAACAGGAAAAACGTGGCAGCGCTCACAGCAAGGTACCCCCATTCTGTTTTTGAAAGATGTAATCAGCATATTTCTGGCGCAATTCCGCCACGGTGTTCCGGTTCATGGCGATACATTCGCCGTTACTAAGGATAAAATCTGTCTTTTCCAGGCGGGTAACCTTATCCATGTTGATGATGCAGTTGCGGCTGCAGTATAAAAACTGGGGATAAGGAGCCAGTATCTTGGTGATTTCTTCAAAATACATGCGGCTGGCGATGATTTCTCCGGTCTCTGTGTGCAGCTGGATATAGTGATTGGAGTAATCAACATACAGGATTTTATGCAGCAGGACTCTGGTCTGGCTGCGGCCGGTCTTGAGGGTGATGAAGCTGGCGGTTTCTGCCAGGGCCTTGGTAGCCAGACGCAGCGTCTCGGCAAACTGGTCATAGGTAAAAGGTTTCACCAGGTAATCAAAGGCGCGTACGCGGTAGCTTTTGACGGCAAAATCCGCACTGGTGGTGGTAAAAATCAACAGTACGTCCTTGTTTGTTTCCCGGATCCTGGCCGCGGTGTCTAAACCGTTCAGGCCGGGCATATAGATATCCAGGAAAATCAGGTCGTAATCAAAAATGCCGTTTTTGATAAAAGCGGAACCGCTGTCAAAGGTGGCGGCTTCACAGGGGACAAGTTGTTCCGTGCAATAACGGTTCAGGCATCTGCCCAGGAATTCTTGTTCGGCTTTGATATCGTCTACGATGGCAACGCGCATATATATCCCTCCAATATAAACTATTGTACCACATTTTTCTGGTTTCGTATCCAGCTCTTGCTTAGTCGTAACAGTCTCTGAATTATAGTAAATTCTTGTCACAAAGTTTACATAAAAATGCGTTCTAAAAAATTTTGGGGAAATTTTGTAAATTTTGGTTGACAGTGCCGGCCGGCAGCGGTAAACTGACAACAAGTTTTAAATTAGTTGACAGGTGACAGACATGCATTCTAAAACGCAGCTTGCAGCAAACGCATACGGTTATTACTTTACCCAAAGCTATTATTTTAGCTTTGGTTATTTTGCGTGCCCCAGAACCGTTTTGGATGTATGCGTGAGCAGCCGATACCGCCGCCAGGCGGATTAAATCAGCGAAACGTTTACGGACTTCCTGAACGGGAGCCCGTTTTTTTTATAGCTCGTTTGCAGCCGGGCGGCTGCGTAGTAACTGCCCGGCAGGTAAGAGCAGGCGGGCGGCAGGATCCTGGGAAGGGTCGCCGTTGATAAAAAGGCCGGCAGGGGCCGGTGCTAAAAGGTATAGGAAATTAAAATTTAAATATAAGGAGAGAACACAACATGGTCATCGTTATTAAGCCGGGTACTTCGGATGAGGCAATACTGAAAATAAGGAAAGAGATGGAAACCCAGGGATTTACCATTCATGAAAGCCGGGGCGCCAACTTCTGTGTCCTGGGAGTGGTCGGCGATACCGCCGCTTTTGATGTCCGCAACCTGATGGTGAAGGACTGCGTGGAAAAGGTGCTGCGGGTGCAGGAACCCTATAAACGTGCCAACCGCTTGTTCCATCCGGCAGACAGTGTTATAGATGTCAGCGGGGTCAAGATTGGCGGCAACAAGGTACAGGTTATCGCCGGTCCCTGCAGCGTGGAATCGGAAGACCAGATTACGGCTGTGGCGGAAGCTGTGAAAAAATCGGGAGCCAGCCTGATGCGGGGCGGGGCTTTTAAACCCAGGACTTCGCCTTACTCTTTCCAGGGTCTCCGGGAAGAAGGGCTGGATTTACTCCAGGTTGCCAAGAAGAAAACCGGTCTTCCTATTGTCACAGAGATTATGAGCGCCAGGATGATTGAGCGCTACGTGGAGGACGTGGATTTGATCCAGGTGGGCGCCCGCAACATGCAGAACTTTGAACTGCTGAAGGAACTGGGACGTACCCGGAAACCTATCTTATTAAAACGGGGCCTGTCCGCAACTATTGAGGAATGGCTGATGAGCGCCGAATACATCATGAGCGAGGGCAACGAGAATGTCATCCTGTGTGAGCGTGGCATCCGGACTTTTGAACAGTATACCAGGAACACCCTGGACCTGTCCGCTATCCCGGTAGTGAAAAAGCTCAGCCATCTGCCGGTAATCGTTGATCCCAGTCATGCAGGCGGCTTGTGGTGGCTGGTAGAACCTCTGGCTAAGGCAGCTGTGGCCGCCGGTGCTGACGGTCTTATCATTGAGGTACATAATGATCCGGAACATGCCAAATGCGATGGCGCCCAGTCTCTGAAACCGGAACGTTTCGATAACCTGATGAATTCTCTGCGCATCATTGCCGGCGCTGTAGGCCGGACTCTTTAATATTATTTTCTGACCGCGTAACCAGTTGCGGGAGTAAAAGCTTTTTGCTTACAAGCAGTTTCAGGATGTTTAAAATTTTAAATATACTAACGGAGGAGCTAACATTATGATCATTGTCATGAAACCGGGCGCACCGGCAACAGAAAGAGCCAGGATTAAGGCGAACTTAGAGAAACAGGGTTTCCAGATTAACGAGATTGTCGGTACACAGATGGCCATCCTGGGCGTCATCGGTGATACCAGCGTCCTGGATATCAATATGCTGAAGGTCAATGATTGGGTAGAAAAGGTCATGCGGGTGCAGGAGCCTTTTAAACGGGCTAACCGCGCGTTTCATCCGGACGACAGTGTCATCGATGTGGCCGGGGTCAAGATTGGCGGCAGAAGGCTCCAGGTTATGGCCGGACCCTGCAGCGTGGAATCCAGGGAACAGGTTATCAGCGTGGCTAAATCTGTGAAGCTGGGCGGCGCTACGTTGTTGCGTGGCGGCGCTTTTAAGCCTCGGACCTCGCCCTATTCTTTCCAGGGCATGGGCCTTTCCGGACTGGATTTGTTGCTGGAAGCCAAGAAAGAAACCGGTCTGCCTGTAGTGACCGAGATAATGAGCACCGACGTGCTGGACCGTTTTGAACGGGACGTGGACCTGATCCAGGTGGGCGCCCGTAATATGCAGAACTTTGCCCTGCTGAAAGCGCTGGGTAAGACAAAGAAACCCATCCTGCTCAAGCGAGGCCTGGCAGCCACCGTGGAAGAATGGATCATGAGTGCCGAATACATCATGGCCGGCGGTAACGATAATGTTATCCTGTGTGAGCGTGGCATCCGTACTTTTGAAAATTATACGCGCAATACCCTGGATTTAAGTGCTATCTGCGCCGCGAAAAAGTTAAGCCACTTGCCGGTAATCGTGGACCCCAGCCATGCGGCAGGTTTGTGGTGGATGGTGGAACCCCTGGCGAAAGCGGCTGTGGCTGTAGGCGCTGACGGACTCTTGATTGAGGTCCATAACGATCCGGAGCATGCCTTGTGCGACGGGGCTCAGTCCCTGAAGCCGGAACGCTTTGCCCATTTGATGGGTGAGCTTAAAGGCATTGCACAAATCATCGGCCGGGATTTATAATAAGAGCAGAAACTGCTGGCACCTAGATGCCGGCAGACGGAAGAGTAGAAGTAAAGTAGAATGGCAGGAAGCAACCAGGGTAGCAGATACAAAATAGGATTGCGGGTAGGAAGGTAGTAGTGAGGAGGAAACTGAGTGGAAGCAGCGTTTACACAGAAAAAACTGGCAGAGTTAACGTTTGCCATTATAGGCCTGGGCCTGATTGGCGGTTCTTACGCCAAGGCGTTACGGCGGCTGGGGGTGCAGCATATCCTGGGTATGGATGTCAGCCGGGGTATTGCCAAGGCCTGCCTGAACGCCCATATGATTGACGAGATTGTGGAAGAAGGCAGTCCTGCTTTGGGCAAGGCGGAGATTATTATTTGCTGCGTGTATCCGGGCGCCCTCCTGAAATTCGTCCAGACGAATGCGGCGCATTTTCAGCCGGGAACGCTCTTTACGGATGCCACAGGGATCAAGGGCAAACTGCCGGAACAGGTGCAGGCACTCCTGCCGGAAGGTTGCGAGTTTTTAGCCGGGCATCCTATGGCGGGGCGCCAGGGCAGCGGTCTGGGTATGGCGGCCGCCGAGATTTTTGACGGATCCAATTATATTATCGTACCGGCAGCTCATAACACACCGGCGGCCATTACCTGGCTGGAACAGTTTGCGAAAGCGCTGGGCTGTAAATGTACGGTGCAGATTACGGCGGCAGAACATGACAGTATCATCGCCTATACCAGCGACCTGCCCCATATTCTGGCTGTCTCCCTGGTAAATAGTGCTTCTTTTACGGAGCATACCAAATATTTTATCGCCGGCAGTTTTAGGGATGCTACCCGGGTGGCAGATATTAATCCGGAGTTGTGGAGCGATTTATTCTTGGCGAATAAGGATAATACGCTGGCAGAGATTCGCAAGTATCAGGAACAACTGGAGCGCTGGAGCAAGGCCCTGGAAGAGGACGATGCGGCGGCGCTGCAGGCTATGATGAAGGAAGCCGGACCCAAGCGCCGGGAGTTGTACTGAACGCTGGCGGAGACATAAAGTCTCAAGGATGGAAGCATGGAAACAGTAAAAGTAAATTTAGGACCTAAAAGTTATAGCATCGCCATTAACGCCGGCCTTGTGGACCAGGTCGGTCCGCGGCTGCGCGCGCTGTTGCCTCAAAGTGAGCTGGCGGTGGTGATTACGGATAGTAATGTAGGTCCCTTGTACGGGGAGCGGTTGGCGCGCAGCCTGCGCCAGGCCGGTTTCCAAACGGTGACGTTGACCTTCGCAGCGGGGGAGCAGAGTAAGAATCTGGCAACCCTGACGGAACTCTACACCGGCCTGGCCAAGGCCGGCGTGACCAGGAGCGATGCGGTGATAGCGTTAGGCGGCGGCGTGACGGGAGATATGGCCGGGCTGGCGGCAGCAACGTTCCTGAGGGGTGTGGCATTTGTGCAGGTTCCCACTTCGCTTTTAGCCATGGTGGACAGCAGCGTGGGCGGCAAAGTGGCAGTGGATCTGCCGGCTGGCAAGAATCTGGTGGGCGCCTTTTATCAGCCCAAGGCGGTTTATATTGATCCGGAGGTACTCAAGACCTTACCGGTACGCTTTTTTAACGACGGCATGGCGGAGGTCATTAAATATGGCTGCATCAAAGATGCAGAATTATTTGACCGGCTGGAGAAGATGGCGCCCACAGAAAGAGAAAAAGTTCTGCCGGGTATCATCGCTACCTGCTGCAACATCAAGGCCCGTATCGTGGAAGCCGATGAGTTTGATAACGGCGACCGCATGGTATTAAACTTTGGCCATACGCTGGGACACGCGGTGGAGAAAACTTATCACTACGCTAAATATTCTCACGGGGAAGCCGTAGGCATCGGTATGCTGGCTTTTACCAGAGCAGCCGAGGCTAAGGGCCAGACGGTCCAGGGAACGGCAGCCAGGCTGGCCAACCTGTTGCAGAAATATCATTTACCGCTGACGGCGGCGGTGACACCGGCGGAGTTTATGGCGGCGGTACAGATGGATAAGAAGAAAAAAGGCCACCGGTTGACTATCGTGCTCTTGCGAAGGATTGGCGAGAGCTTTTTACAAAAAATAGATTTTCAGGACATTGAGGCTTATCTGTAAGTTAGAAGGAGCTTTGCTATGGCAACAGTGAGGATTATTCCCGCCACCTTACAAGGAGCGGTACAGGTACCCAGCAGTAAAAGCATGGGGCACCGGAATATTATTTGCGCCGGTTTAAGCGGCGGCGTCAGTACCGTGGATAATATTACTCTTTCGGCGGATATTACGGCGACGAATAACTGTCTACAGGCCCTGGGAGTGGAAATCTTAAACCTGCCTTCCCGGTTTGCGGGCCGGCAGGCGTTCAGTTACCGTACCAGGCTGCCTTTGAAAATTACGCAGCCTGTCTGGGATTGCGGGGAGTCCGGATCCACGTTGCGTTTTTTCATTCCGGTAGCGGCTACGCTGGGCGGAGTGACTTTTGTGGGTCACGGTAAGTTAGGCAGCCGTCCCCTGGATCCTTACTACCGGATTTTTGAGGAACAGAATTTAGCCTATACTACCGGCCCGGCAGGACATTTACCGTTAACCGTGCAGGGACAGTTGCGGCCCGGTAACTTTGTGCTGCGGGGCGATGTCAGTTCCCAGTTTGTTTCCGGTTTGCTGTTTGCCTTACCTCTCTTGTCTGAGGATTCTCTAATTAAAGTTTTGCCGCCGGTGGAGTCAGCCAGTTATATTGGACTGACCCTGGCGGCTTTGCGCCGTTTTGGCATCAAGATTGAGGAGCGGCCGGATTATACTTATCTGGTACCAGGAAACCAGCAGTACCGGAGTCCTGCAGGACGGATACTGGTGGAGGGAGACTGGTCTCAGGCGGCGTTCTGGCTGGCAGCCGGTACTATCAGCGGTCAGGTTATCTGTCAGGGTCTGGACCGGGATTCGCTCCAGGGTGATAAAGTGATAGCGGAACTGATTACTAGGTTGGGCGGTCAATTGAGCTGGGATGATGTGCACCAGGAGCTGACGGCGGTACCGGCAACCACTCGCGGAGGCCTCATAGATGCGGCGGATTGTCCGGATCTGGTACCTATCCTCAGCGTTATTGCGGCAGTTTCCGCAGGTACGACCAGGATTATCCATGCGGAACGGTTGCGCTTGAAAGAATGTGACCGGCTGGCTGCTATGGCGGCGGAGCTGGGCAAGTTGGGCGCCCGCATTAAGGAACAACCGGACGGATTGCTGATTGAAGGACGGCCGGAGGGACTGGACGGCGGTGTGACGGTGGCGGCCTGGAATGATCACCGGGTAGCCATGAGTTTGGCTATTGCTGCTGCCAAGTGCCGGCAGCCGGTGCTGATTCAGGGTAGTGACAGTGTGAAGAAATCGTATCCCCATTTCTGGCAGGACCTGGCCGCGGTGGGAGGAAAGGTGGAACAAGTATGAGTGCAACCTTGGGCCGTACGGTAAAAATGACAATCTTTGGCGAATCCCACGGGCCGGCTATCGGGTTGGTGGTGGACGGGCTGCCGCCCGGACTAAAGGTGGAGACAGAGTTTTTGCACGACGAGCTGGAACGCCGGGCGCCAGGCAGGAATAAGCTTGGTACTACCCGCAAGGAGACCGATGCGTTTGTGCTGCAGAGCGGTGTTTTTGAAGGACATACCACAGGCACGCCGTTGTGCGCCCTTATCCCTAACGGGAATCAGCATTCCGGTGATTATCAGCTCCTGCAGGCAAAGATGCGTCCCGGCCATGCGGATTATGCAGGACGGGTCAAATATCAAGGTTTTAATGACTATCGGGGCGGCGGACATTTTAGCGGCCGGCTGACAGCGCCGCTGGTGCTTCTGGGAGCGTTATGCAAGCTGGCGCTGCGGGAACGTCAGGTGGTAGTTGGTTCCCATATCGTGAATATCGGCGCCGCTACGGACCGGTGCTTTAATCCTCTGGGAGAGCAGGTCGCGGTGCTGGAACAATTGCGGCAGCAGACCTTGCCTACACTGGAAGCAGCAGCTGCTGCTGCCATGGAACAGGAAATCCTGACAGCCAAAGCTCAGGGTGATAGCGTGGGTGGCAGTATCGAGTGCCTCATTCAGGGATTGCCTGCCGGTGTGGGCTCGCCTTTCTTTGATTCTTGTGAAAGCTGTCTGGCGCATGCTTTGTTCTCGGTGCCGGCAGTAAAGGGCCTGGAATTTGGCTCCGGTTTTGGCTTTTGCAGCCTGCACGGCAGTCAGGCTAACGATGCCATGCACTATGAGCACGGACAGGTGCGGACCCTGACTAACCATAACGGTGGTTTGACAGGGGGCTTGACCAACGGTATGCCGATAGTGTTCCGGGTAGGTATCAAGCCTACACCCAGCATCAGTAAACTTCAGCAGACGGTGGATATCCTGCAGCAGACAGATACCACGCTTACCGTGCCGGGGCGCCACGATCCCTGCATCGTGCAGCGGGCCGTTCCGGTTATTGAAGGCGTAGCGGCTTGGGTGGCACTGGATATGCTGCTGGCTAATACCTAACGGTGGCCGGTGAAGCGGCAGCCTGGGCTGATTGTTGACGCGAATCTGGTTACAACCTGCGCGCAGGTTAAGATAAAAATGCTAAGGAACTGCTACAGTGCGGTTCCAGATGAGGTGGAACAAGATGACGGAATTGGATTTAAAAGCTATCCGTACTATGATTGACAAGCTGGATACAACTTTGGCCGAGACTTTGGAACAGCGGCTGGACACAGTGCTTAAAGTGGCGGCCTATAAAGAAACCCACCAGCTGCCGGTGCTGGATGCGGAACGGGAAAAGCAGATCCTGGCGCAGATGGCGGCAAGGGTGAAGCAGCCCCTGTATCGCCAGCCTATAGAAAATATCATGAAGCACGTGATGGCGGAGAGCCGCGAACTGGAAGTAGAACTGCTGGCCCGGCACATTAAGGAAAGGGAGCAGCAGTCCGAGCCCATCCGGCCTCCCATTCACGAACCCAGCCCCAACCGCTAGGGCGCTGGATTCGTCGTTTCTGACTTTGGGTGAAGTACTGTTCACAGAATCCCACGCATCAAAAACTGACTATTTTTTAAGCAGCTTTCAGGGTAGAATCCGCCCCTTCCCCTGAACCCCGCATGGCCGGCTGCTCCTATGGAATTTCTTGGTTTCACGCTCCGCAACAATCTGTTCGTCGCGCCGATGGCGGGGGT
>CAXYYS010000018.1:0-37676 GCA_964293585.1 uncultured Acidaminococcales bacterium | reverse complement strand
CTACCAATTATTAATTACCGTTCTAGGCCACCCCCCGGTCTTAAAAATGCGGCTGTTGCTTAATTTATTTGAAAAAACACGCCCTCCTGTGGGAGGCCATCTTCAGGCGTAGCTTATCTGCAATTCTGTTCCTATAAGTTACAAAACTTTAGAACGTTACCGTCAGCTCGCTCCATAAAGTTTTTTCGCCAATATCGGCAGTACCTTTTTCTACCAGGTCATAGTATTCAAATGCTGCTACCATGTTCTTGGCTACCGTATAATTTACACCCGTGCCCCAGCCCTGGAAACCGTAATTGCTATAAAGGCCGTTCATGGTATGGGCAATCACGGTGCCGTAACCCTGGTTATAATACTTGGCCCATAGACCCCAGCTGCCCGGTTTCGCTGCATCGGCGCCCAGTAAGGTACCGGTGACGATAAACGCTTTATCATTATCAGGCGTATTCGGCTGAGTAATATTAGACTTCATAAAGATAGCACCCAGGGAAGCCTTGCCAAAATTGTACTTGGCGCCTGCATTCCAGACGCCATTGTCGCCGGCAGCTACACCACTCAGATTTGTCGTCCATGCGCTGGCGTTGGTAAACTTATCATAACCGGCACTAAGATTCAACTTGCCCATGTCGCCGCTTACAGAAGCGCCCCAGAATTTTTGGTAATCAAAAGGCAAATCTTCATCAGTAGGCCGTCCGTAATACGCAGTTAGTTTAACTTTATCACCGTATTCAGCCTTAATACCATCCATCCTGGTGTCATATAAATTTCCATCTACCAGCGTAAAGTCCTGACGGCCAGCCGTAATTTGGGTGCCGCCTAAACGGCCCTGCAAATAGGCACGCTGGAAATCTGTAGTCTCATTACCGGCATTATCATTAAAAGCCTGTGTATTCTGCAGCATACCTACATAATTCCAGTTGTCATTTACCGCACCGGTAAACCAGATCCGGGAACGTAAGCTGCTGTTGTAAATATGATAATCGGCGGGACCGTTATGAATGCTTATATCCTGATAAGAAAACCTACCCTGACCGGTAATCTTCACGTTGTCGCTTTTCTTTTCCAGCTTGGCTACCCGTACGCCCAGGCTGTCCAGCTCGTCAGCAAACTCGCTGGCCAGACGGTCCACATTAGCGCCCTTGGCCATAGCCCGGGCTACAATCTGTGCCATCTCGTAGCGCGTCATCAGGCGGTCGCCCCGATAAGTGCCGTCACCGTAGCCGTCAACAACGCCGGCAGCTGCCAGCTTGGCGATGCTGCCATAGGCCCAGTGGCCGGCAGGTACATCGCTAAACGGATTGGCCGCCAGCGCCGTAGCGCTGATCCCCATAGCCAAAGCCAGGGCTAACACTAAAGATTTTTGCATATAAATCACTCCCCCTAAATTTTTTTCATAAAATGATGTCGACAGGAGGAAAGTATTTAAAGCGAGTTTCCTGGTTTCCTCTTTTAAAATTCTTTCCTGGCTATCACCATATTTTATGAACATATATATTATACCAGTATTATTATACATTGCCTACTTATTTTTAGTACTGAGGCTAACCTCAGTGCCGGTCAAAAATGTATCCTTAGTCCCGCCAAATTTTTAAGCTGTTCCTAAACATATTTCCGGCGCGGCGCCAACATGTTATAATAATTGCATAAGAAATTTTACCCGGTTTACACGGGGGTTTAACCCAAATTTTCCAGGAGGCTGATAGCATGAATCATAAAGAACGACTGGGCCAATTATCCAAAGAGCAACTCCTCGCCTATATCGACATCTGCGCCAAAAACTGGCTGGCCATGGACGGAGTCTGGTTCCAGTCCGTAGAAAAAAAGCTGGGCATGAATGAAGCCATGTGGCACGATGTGGAAATCTGGAAAAAATTTACAGTACTGGAAGCTAAACGCATCAAAGAATTTTTACAACTGCCGGCTCGTCCCGGGCTGGATGGTCTGGCCCAAGCCTTACAGTACCGCTTGTACGCCAACCTGAACCGGGATGAGATTCTCTTTCAAGACGGCGCTTTGATTTATCGCTCCGTGGACTGCCGGGTACAAAGGGCAAGAGAACGCAAAGGTATGAAATTCCATCCCTGCAAACCGGTAGGCCTGGTGGAATACGCCGGCTTTGCCCGGGCTATTGATGACAGGATTCACTGCGCCTGTGTCAGCTGCTATCCGGAAATTACGGATGAGACTTGCTGCTGCGCCTGGAAATTTTGGCTTGCAGAAAAAGAACGGCGCTAAAAATACGGCGGCACCCAAAGGCTGCAGCGTATAAAATTTTTAATTTAGAAAATGAAAGGTAACTACTATGAGCGATCAACACTTTGCCGAAAAATTAGCCGAGCTGCGGAACAAAAAAGGTTTCATCAGCGATATGGACGGCGTCATCTACCATGGCAACCAAATTCTGCCGGGAGTACGGGAATTTGTCAACTGGTTGTACCGGGAGAAAAAAGATTTTCTGTTCCTGACCAACGCCAGCGAACGGACGCCGCTGGAATTAAAACAAAAATTATCCCGGCTGGGACTGGAAGTTGCTGAAAACCATTTTTACACCAGCGCCATGGCCACGGCCAAATTTTTGGCCCAGCAGGCTCCCGGCTGCAGCGCCTATGTGATTGGCGGCGCCGGTTTATTAAACGAACTTCACGATGTGGGCATCACCATGAACGACGTGAATCCGGATTATGTGGTAGTAGGAGAAACGCCGGCTTACAATTACATGATGCTTACCAAGGCGGCACAGCTTATTGACCGCGGCGCTAAACTTATCGCCACCAATTCCGATATCAGCGGTCCCGGAGAAAACGGCATGGTTCCGGCCTGCAAGGCGCTGGTAGCGCCCATCGAACTGGCCACGGGACGCACCGCTTATTTTGTGGGCAAACCGAATCCTCTCATCATGCGCACGGGCCTGAAGCTTTTGGGCGTGCATTCTGCCGATGCGGTGATGATTGGCGACAACATGAACACGGATATCATCGCCGGCATCGAAACCGGTCTGATGACGGTGCTGGTTTTATCCGGCGTCAGCACCCGGGAAGGCATCAAAAATTATGCCTACCAGCCCACTTTAATCTTAAATGGCGTGGGTGACATCGTGCCGCAGTAAAATAAGTCCTTTTAGTAAACAATTTTAAGCTTAACGATATCTTCTAACCTCAATGTGCTACTCCCCGTAACTTTTTGGTAAACACAGGGTAAAATATCCATCTTTGACTAGCAGTATGCCTGCTTTTTTTAACCGGTTCAATTCTGTAGAAACTCCAGAACGTTCCAGAAAAAGATAATCCGCCAATTCCTGCTGGTTAAAAGGTATCGTAAACGTTTTACTGCCTGCTTGTTTTGCCTGTTCAGAAAAGTACGATAAAAGCTTATGACGCGTGGTCCGCCCTGACAGGTGGACCACTTTTTGACTTAAGGTAGCATATTTTTCGGCAAGGATTTGCATCAAATTACTCTGTAAACGTGCATGGTCCGGACAATTTTTATTACAAGTGTGCAAGATCCTTTCAATCTCTATTAACAGCACTTCACTTTCCATCTGAGCCACCAAGCTGACCGGTAGCCTTTGTGATTGTGTACAACTAAAAGCATCACAAAAAATCTGCCCCGGCCCCATAGACCAAACAATCGCCCGATTACCAAGAAAATCTTCTGAGACAGTATTAATGCGTCCTTTAAGCACAATGCCTAAACAAGTTACTTTTTCACCTGCATGAAAAAGAATCTGCTCCTTGTGATAGATACATTTTCGTGCCTGAAGACAATGTAAAAGTTCAGTGACCTCCAAATTTGCAAACAACAAGCTTTTTTGTAAAACTTGCAAATCTTCCGGTTGCATTTTTTCACCTCCAGACATTTTATGTTGATTTTTCAACAGACATCTTTAAGCAATAGTAATATAATCGGCATAGAAAGTCAATTAACTTAGGTGGTTTCTTTGAAACTACCGCAGTTAAATAATAACATCCAAGCCAATTACACTTCCCTTGTATTTGGGCCTCTAAAGCTTTTCAGAGGCCCTTTTTTATTGCGTCAGATCAAACAAATGCTCTCCCCTTCAAATTTGCATAGAAAAAATTGGCTTCCCCACATGGAGAAGCCAATTTATTTTTTACGCTTATGCTTTTTTGTTGACAACCGGTTTCATGGCGTTGTTGTCTGGTTTTGCCCAGTCAATCTGTTCTGCCTGCAGCTTGCTGATACGTGCATCAGCTTTATGCAGCAAACTGTCCAGCTGGAAATGGGACATCTCATGCCGTTTTACCAGCGGACGGTAAGAAACTTTATAAGCCGTCCGGCGCGCAGCACGATATTCCTCAAACACGCCCAGCTTTTTTGCTAAAGCTGCGGAGCACAAATGTTCCTTGTAGGCCTGAGCATACAAATCGTTATAAGATCTGCCCGTAATCTTAGACAGGGTATCAAAGGGGAAACGGCCATACATAGGATGTTCCCGGATAGCCATACCTTCATGACCCATGGCGGTAGTACCGTCCGGATTACAGGGTACCAGCACATCATTCTGGGGTCCCTGGTCTTCACGGTAGGCCATACCTTCGGTGCCGCGGCCGTTAGCTGCGTCCTGAACCTCCCGGTACGCCATGCCTTCCTGACCCTGAGACGCGGCAGCAATAGCTGTTACGGCGGTAATACTCAAAGCAGCTGCCAAGGCGGCCGTAGCAATAGTTTTTATAAATTTACGCATAATATCAAGCTCCTTTTCAGATTTCTGCTTGTACTAATTATAACGCAAATTTAAATTTTGTCTAACTATTTCAAAACACCGATTTCTTTATAATATTTGGCAGCACCCGGATGCAGCGGCACATTGGCAATATCTTTCACGGCATCGGCAGGTTTTAAACCTTTCAGGTTCTTTTGGGATTTGCCCAACTGGTCAATGTTTTCCCAAAATGCCTTGGTCATCTTATAAACGGTATCCTCATTTAAATCGCCGCGGCAGAACATTACCATCTTAATGGCAGAAGTGTTCACGGGCTGGTCCTGGTTAGGATAAGTACCGGCGGGAATCGTATACTTGGCGTACCAGGGATACTTAGCCTGCAGCTTGGCGATCAGGTCATCGCTGATATTAATCAGATGGCACTTGGCAGTAAGAGCCTGAGCTACGGCAGAAGCCGGAGCACCGCTCATGATCCAGGCACCGTCGATGGAACCGTTCTGCAGCATATCAGCCGCATCGGTAAAAGTAATATATTCCGCTTTCATATCGCCGGGGAATTTTAAACCGGCGGTAGTAAAATGAGCGTCACATTCGTTATAGACGCTGGAACCGGCAGAAGCCACGGCAAAATGTTTGCCTTTTACTCCGGCCAGATCTTTAATCCCGGATTTGTCGGTAACTACCACCTGGTTAGGATTCATGTACAGGCCGGCGATAGCTTTTAAATCTTTGTAAGCATGACCCTTAAAACTATCGGTGCCGTTCAAACATTGGTACACGTTGCTGCTGATAGCGATGGAAACCTGCGCTTCGCCCTCAGACACCATGTTCAGGTTGGCAATGCCGCCGGCGGAAGCCTGGCTGGAGGCGTTCACGCCCGGCACAGTCTTGTTCCAGTTATTAGTGATAGCGGCGCCTACGGCGTACAAGGCGCCGGAAGCCGAAGCCGTCGGGAAATTAATTTTTATTTTGGCACCGGCAGCTGCAGGTGCAGCTTTAGGCGCGGCATCTTTCTTAGCGCCGCCGCAGCCAGACAGCGCGCCGATCATTAAAGCGGCGGCCAGGGTGGCAGTCAGGATACGTTTCCATGTTGGTAAATGTTGCATAATACTTTCCTCCCCTTACTAAAATATTTTTCAAGCCGGCAGCGTCGGGTTCTGCGCCCGGCGGTGGCAGATGAACTGATAAACGGTCACGCCAACAAGGCAGACGATACCGGCGATATCCGTCAGGATACCGGGATACATCATAGCTGGTGCGGCAGCTAACAAAATTATGCGTTCCAAAATATTATCCTTGTGAATCAGCCAGCCTTCCAAAGCGGAAACCAGCGCCACGGTGCCCAGAGACGCCGTGAACACGGCCCACAAAGTGGTGGCAAGACTGGCCGTGGTATCCACGCCGATGAGCAATACCGGATTATCCAAAAAGAAGAACGGGATGATAAAACCAATCAGGCCCAACCGTACGGCCCACAAACCGGTCTTGGTCTGATCGGACCCGGCGATGCCCGCCGCCACATAGGCGCTCATGGCCACCGGCGGCGTAATGTTGGACAGACAAGCGTAGATTAAACAGAACATATGAGAAGTAATCGGCAGACAACCGGCGTTAATCAAGACCGGAACGGCTACCGCCTGGACGATAACGTACGCAGCCACGCCGGGCACGCCCATGCCCAGGATGGTGGACATGATCATGACTAACAGGCCGGTGAAATAAATATTGTCATTATCAACCACGGACAGGATTAAGTAACCCATGTTCAAGCCCATACTGGTCAAGGTCACGGTACCGATGATGATACCGATGATGACGCAACACACGCCCACGGAGATGGCACTCTTGGCGCCTTCTACCGTAGCGTCAATAATTTTTTGCAGTCCCATACGTGTTTCCGGACGAATCCAGCTGGCGGCGATAGTGGCAAAAATAGAGATGACCGCGGAATAGAGCGGCGTAAAACCGGCAAACATGAGGCCGATCAAAGTGAACAACGGAATAACCAGATGGCCCTGCTCTTTTAAAACCAGCATGGCATCCGGAATATTTTCTTTAGACAGTCCGGACAACCCCAGACGCTTGGCTTCAAAATGGACGGAGAAAAGCAAACCCAGGTAATACAGGAAGGCCGGCACGATGGCCGCCAGCATAACCTTGGTGTAACTGATATTCAAAAATTCCGCCATGACGAAACCCACGGCGCCCATAATAGGCGGACAGAACTGACCGCCGGTAGAAGCCACCGCTTCCACTGCACCGGCAAATTCTTTTTTGTAGCCGGTACGTTTCATTAAAGGAATGGTGATGGTACCCGTGGTCGCCACGTTGGCGATGGCGGAACCGTTAATCATACCCAGAAGTGCCGAAGCCACTACCGCCACCTTGGCGGGACCGCCGGAAGTCTGACCTACCAGCGTTAAAGAAAAATCGTTAATGAACTTGGAAAACCCGCTGTGCTTTAAAAAAGCGCCGAAGAGCACGAACAGGAAAATATACGTAGCCGACACGCCGATACCTGTCCCCAGCACACCTTCCGTACCCCAGAACTGAGTGATCAGTACCCGTTTTAAAGTAAAACCGTTATGGCCTAACAGTCCCGGCAGATATTCGCCGAACCAGTTGTATCCTAAAAAGATGAGCGCCAAAATAGCCAGGTTTCCCGACGCACGTCTGGCTGCTTCAAAAACCATCAGCAACGCCACGGCCGCGATACCCAGCTCAAAAGTGTCTACCCGGCCGCCGCTCTGAGCGATGCGGGTATAATTTAAAATTAAATAACCAAAAGTGCCGGCCGACAAAGCGATACATAACATATCCCAAACCGGCGGTAAAGAACGCACCCGTTTTTCTTTTTTATAGGTTGGAAACAATAAGAAAGTAAACAACAGTAAAAAGATACAGTGAAACGCCCGTAAGTTAATAGCGCTGATGGCGCCAATCGTAGTAAAATACAACTGAAATACGGACCAGATACACAATAAAATCACTATCAGTTTACCGCAGGGACCTGTATAAGTCCGCATGCGGGCATCGGCTTCCTTATCTTCCAAAAGCTCCTGGGCTTTGGCGTCCAGCTCGCCGCCAATTTCCCGGTCCAAAAGTGGTTCCGTCTTACCTGCCTGCCCTGCTACTTTCTTCCCCAAATCCTGCTCCTGCATAACTACGCTCCTCCATGCTACTTTCCTACATTTTACTATAAGTGGAATTATTATATCACACTTGCTAAAATTTAGGAAAAGATTTTTAAATAAATACTCCGGTTTATATTATAAAATTTCCTTATTCCCCTCACGTTTTTTCTGTACGGCATCCTCTTAAAAATTTCCTTGACAAACATAGCATTTTTTTGTAAGATATATGAGCAACATGAATTTGGTCCGCTAGCTCAGCTGGTAGAGCACCTGACTCTTAATCAGGGTGTCCGGAGTTCGATCCTCCGGCGGATCACCATGTGGGCGCTTAGCTCAGCTGGGAGAGCGTCTGCCCTACAAGCAGAATGTCAGCGGTTCGAACCCGTTAGCGCCCACCATTTTTTTTGCCTAAAACACCGCCGGCGTCCTTGAGGGCGTCCGTTTTTATTTTAGTATGTCATATATAACCTGCCTCGGTAGCTCAGTTGGTAGAGCAAAGGACTGAAAATCCTTGTGTCCGCAGTTCGATTCTGCGCTGAGGCACCAGTTTTAATTTTTAAACCTGTTCTGAGGAACAGGTTTTTTATTTATCACAAGTAAAAGTTTTGGGAAATTTAAGCCGAAGTATGTTAAACGTGCTACAATTAACGTATACATAGGAGGCGTATGATTCATGTTCACGCATAGTAATTTTAAACTTTTCTTTGTAGCGGCCCTGCTAACGGCGGGATTAACAATTTTAAGCGGTTGTGGCAAAGCTACCGCGGCGCCAACTTTAGACGCCCTGCATGTGGCAGGTACTAATCTGGTAGGTACGAATAATCAGTCCGTCGTCTTGCACGGTATGAGTACCCACGGTCTGCAATGGTTTGGACAGTTTGCCAACGCCGGCGCATTCACAGATTTAAAAAAACGCGGCGCCAATGTGATCCGTCTGGCCATGTATACGGACGAAGGCGGTTATCTGAGCAACGCCGGCCTGAAGGAAAAAGTTTTTAGCGCGGCCGATGCCGCCCTGGCCCAAAATTTATATGTCATCATCGACTGGCATATCCTGCATGACGGCAATCCCCGTACGCACCAGCAGGAAGCCGTAAACTTTTTCAAGGAGGCTGCCCGCCGTTTTGGCAGCAACCCCGGCGTCTTGTACGAAATCTGCAATGAACCTAACGGCAATATTTCCTGGAGTAATGATGTTAAACCTTATGCCCTGGCGGTCATTCCCGCCATCCGGGCCAGCGCGCCCCAATCCGTAATCCTGGTGGGCAGCACCACCTGGAGCCAGGATGTGGATATCGCCGCCCAGGATCCGCTGCCCTTTGACAATATCATGTACACTTGTCATTTTTATGCCGGCACCCACGGCAAGTGGCTGCAGGATAAGATTGATACAGCCCGTTCCCGTGGCGCCGCCATCTTTATCAGTGAATGGGGTACCAGCGCCGCTGATGGCAACGGCGGTGTCTTTTTGGACAACGCCAGCCAGTGGCTGAATTTTTTAGCCGCCCGCAATTTAAGCTGGTGCAACTGGTCCTTATGCGACAAGGCCGAGTCGTCGGCCGCTTTAAATCCGGGTGCTGATCCTAACGGCGGTTGGGCGGACAGCAATCTCAGTCCTTCCGGTAAATTTGTGTTCGCTCGTTTTTAAAAGTTCCTGCTGGTAAGTAAAATTTCATACTGGTAATTTAGGCAGTTTTCACTTATAATTAGTATCATTTTATTTAGGTTTACGTAGGGAAAGGTTCAACAAGATGGCTACTGACGAATCCAAAATGTGGCAGCACGCCCCCGCAACCAGACAAATAAAAACTACTACCCTGCCGCCGGTGCGTCGTCTAACGCCCCTGGACCAGGTAGAAATACAACTGCCTTTGCGGCTGCAGCTTTTCTATTTTTTCATTCTGGCAGCCATTGAAACCGTGCTGGCCTTTTCTGTATACGGGCTCATCAACGTGGGCAATATTTCTACCACCACCTTACATATCCCGGTGCTGCTGGCAAGTTTATTCTTTGGCCGCCGGCAAGGCACGGCTTTGGGTCTCTATTTCGGACTGCTGACCATCATCAAAGCTTCTAACGCCTCTTTTACTCCCGGCGATATTACCTTTAGTATTTTTACCAGCGGTAATCCTTTCGGCACTATCGTGATGGGTATCGGTATGCGGGGCTTGTTTGGTTATTGTTCCGGTTATATCTTTGAACAGGTAAAAAAGATGCGGCCCTTATGGCTAAGTCTTATTTTAGGAACTATCCTGGCTTGTACCCTGCATTCCTTTTTTGTACTTACGGCCATGGGTTTCTTTTTTCCGCAGCTGGGTTTAACCGGTATCAATACTTTCGTTAACATGCTTACCCCACGGCACTTTTTCTTTTACGGGCTCAGCTGTTTTCTGGTTCTAGCATCCTATTATGCTAACAAGCACTATAATATCGGCAGCAACTTATCTCAGGCTTTTTTCAACGTGCAGCATTTATTCAGGAACAAGCGCAGCGTCGGCATCCTGGTCTTTATGATCCTGACCTGCTTTATCGCCACGGGTTTTGCCCGCCACTTTACCGGACGGATGCTGATGCTGATAGGCAAGTACAATCTGACCATGACACCCGAGATGATGAGAGCTGTTAACGGCTGGTACCTGCAATTTATCGCAGGCATGATTGCCGCCTGTTTTTTAATCACCGTGGTCATCTTCTATTTTTATAACAATACCGAGATTGCCATCAAAAATTCCCACCAGGATGCCCTCACCGGTATCCTGAACAAAGATGCTTTGGAAAAATTTGTTAACGCCCTGCTGGCAGAATCGGACACGCCGCAAAGCCAGGGTACTTTTATCATGCTGGATGTGGATAATTTTAAAGAGGTCAATGACACATACGGTCATCCCCAAGGCGATCGAATTTTAATCCAGGTTGCCGATATTTTAAAATTGTCTTCCCGGCATCACGATATCCTGGGGCGTATGGGCGGCGATGAATTTGGTTTCTACCTGGCTGGAAAATGCACCCAGGTTCGGTTGCAACGTATTGCGGCAGCCCTGGTGGAAAATCTTCGGGAAATCCGCCTGCCGGACGGTAAAAATATTTCTTGCAGTATCGGCATTGCCAGTTACCACGGCCAAAAAACTTTTGACGACTTCTATAAGGAAGCGGACAAGGCTTTGTACCTGGCCAAAAATTCCGGACGCAACTGTTACAGCTTTTACCATTACGAGAACGTAGATGGAACTCCGTTGCAAGACTAAAATTTTTATTTCCCTAAAAATAGGCGCCGCGCCCAAATTCATTTATGAAAAGAACTTTCCCGATAAAACTTCAGGCCCCGGAAAATTTTTCCGGAGCCTGTTTTTACTTTGTGACTTGGTCACAGACAATTATAAATTTTTTTGTTAAACTTACCCTCAACAAAGGTAGGTGCTGTTGATGAAAAAACATTGGTATAACTATTTATGGATCTGGTCCGCTTTTTATCTGCTCATGGGCTTTGTGAATATTCTTTTTGCCTGGGTCGGGCTGCTGTGCTTTTTTATCCCGCTCTTTATTGCCTCGGTGTGGGGCAGTAAAAGTTACTGCCGCAATTACTGCGGCCGGGGCCAGCTTTTTTACCTGCTGGGCAAACAATTCGGCTTTTCCCGGAACAAGATCATGCCGACGTGGCTGCATAGCCGCTGGTTCCGTTATGGCTTTTTAACTTTCTTTATGCTCATGTTCCTGAACATGCTGCACGTGACCTATTTAGTTTTTGCCGGCGCCCGTGACTTACAGCAGGTCGTAACTTTACTCTGGAGTCTGCGTCTGCCCTGGGAATGGGCTTATACGATTCCCGTTAGCGGCTGGGCGGCTCAGTTCGCCTTTGGCTTTTACAGCGTTATGCTGACTTCTACCCTGGTAGGGCTTATCGTCATGCTGCTGTATCGTCCCCGTTCCTGGTGCGCCTTCTGTCCCATGGGCACCATGACGCAACTAATCTGCCAGGCCAAAGCCAGATAAGTTTTCTCTCCGGCTTAATTCTTCGGCAACAGCGCCTGCAATTTTCCGGCATCTAAAATTTTAATTCCACCCCGGGATAATTGTACGATGCCTTCCCGGGCAAAATATTTTAGCATGCGGGAAACGACTTCCCGGGCACTGCCGATATCCCGTGCTATTTGTTCCTGCGTCAGCTGCAGTGTATCCTGCTGCAGCTTTTGTCTTTCCTGCCACAAAAACAAAGCCAGTCTTTGATCTACGCCCCAGAATAAAATCTGCTGCAGGGTCCACATCACTTCCGAAAAACGGGTGGTGGACAGCTCGTAGCCAAAGCAGCGGGCATAAATATTTTCCCCGGTCAATTTTTTGAACGCCGCCTGATTCAGCAGCAGTACTTCCGTATCTTCCTCCGCCGCGATGAAAACGTCAAAGGCGATGGCATCCAGCACGCAGGAAGCAGACAAGATACAAATTTCTCCGACTCCCAGCCGGTATAAGGTAATCTCCCGGCCTTCGTCCGACAGGATATAAGTCCGGAGCTGCCCCTTTTGCACCAGCAGGACACCGGTACAATCAGCACCGCCGTTATGCAGGATCTGTCCCCGGGCATAACTGACCGGCGCCGTATGGGCGCATAAAAATTGCCGTTCCTGTTCTGTCAGCCGGGGCCAAAAGCTAAGCTGAGCCGCCAGGGCAGTTTTAATTGCTCGTTCATTCATATTAAATCCCCAAAAATATTGGTCCTAATTTATTAATCCTCTTCGTAAATAATCCGGTACAAGGTGCGGTACAAAAGTTCCGGTTCGATAGGCTTGGACAGATGGGCATTCATGCCTGCCGCCCTGCTCTTTTCCACGTCTTCGTCAAAAGCGTTGGCCGTCATGGCCACGATGGGAATCGTCCTGGCATCTTCCTTGTCCCAGCGCCGGATATTCGAGGTGGCTTGCAGTCCGTCCATGACCGGCATACGCACATCCATCAGGATGACATCGTAATAATGCACCGGATTTTTAACAAACATTTCCATGGCCTTGAGGCCGTTAGGCGCTACTTCCACGGTAAAGTGCCGGCCTTCCAGCAGTTTTTTGGCAATCTCCGCATTGATGGCATTGTCTTCCGCTACCAGCACCCGTTTGCCGGAAAAATCAATTTCCACCTTGTTTTCTTTCTCCGCCGCCTCCATGCCTTTAGCCCTCTTAAACGCCGAAATCAGCGTGGCCTTAAAGAGCGGTTTGCTGATTAAAAGATTGGCTCCTGCCGCCCGGGCGTCGCTTTCAATAGCTTCCCAGTCGTAGGCCGAGATGATGATGATCGTCACATCCGGTCCGACAATCTTGCGAATCTGCCTGGTAGTCTCAATGCCATCCATATCCGGCATCTTCCAGTCGATAAGGATGAAATCGTAATAAAAAGCCTGGCCGCATTTAGCCGTAACTTTTTCCACGGCTTCCCGGCCGCTGGTCACCCATTCGCCGCTCATGCCGATATCTTTTAAGATACTGCTGGCCTGCTCGCAAATGATAATATCATCATCTACCACCAGGGCATGCAGTTTGGCAAAGTTCACATCCTTGGTATGGTGGAGCGGCATGCTGCTTTCGTCCACCGTCAGCGGCACTTCGATAGTAAACTCACTGCCGATGCCGACGATACTGCGCACCTTAATGGTCCCGCCCATCATATCCACCAGGTTCTTGCTGATGGCCAGGCCCAGACCCGTACCGCCAAAGACAGTAGTAGTGGTATTATCGCCCTGCTCAAAAGCGTCAAAAATCTTGGACAAAAATTCTTCCTTGATACCACGGCCCGTATCATTAACGATAAACCGTACCCGGGTCAACTTGCCTTTCTGGGAAACGGGATGGATTTCCAGGGAAACCTTTCCCTTATCCGTAAACTTGACGGCGTTACCCAGCACATTAAGCAAAACCTGCTGCAGTTTCATGGCGTCGCCCAGATAATATTCGTCCAGCTGTGGCGACACGATGCACTCGTAATCCAGCCCCTTGCGCACAGTCTGGTTATAAATCATGGTATTGATGCCGGTAATAAAATCGCTGAACAGAAATTTTTCATTCTTCAGCAGCATCTTGCCGCTTTCAATCCGGCTCATGTCCAGGATATCGTTAATCAGGCTGAGCAGGTAACGGGCCGACAAGCCAATTTTGCTGATACAGTCCGAAACTTGTTCGTCGTTACCGATAGACTGGGCGGCAATGGTATCCATACCGATGATGGCGTTCATCGGCGTACGGATCTCGTGGCTCATGCGGGAGAGGAAATCGCTCTTGGCACTGCTGGCTTGCTTAGCTGCTGTTAATGCTACTTCCAGGCGCTGGGTGTTCAGTTGTTCCTGTTTAAAGGCAGCCGTCACATCGCTAACCGTAAACAGGACCGTATTCCTTTTTTCATCCAGATAACGATACTTCAAGACTTTCTTGCGCAAGGTACCATCTGAAGAATTAATCAGATACGGAATTTCCAGCACCCGTTTTTGTTGCAAAGCGTTTAGGATATAGTCTTTTTTATTCCGGCGCAAAAATTCCTGCCGGTCTTTTTCACTTACGATCATCGCCGCTGCTGCCTGCGCATCTTCATCGTAGTTGTGGCTTTCCGACCAGCGTTTATAGTTTATCCCGGACCTGATATGGGTAAATTTAACATACCAGTCCCACGTATTGATAAGACCGATACAGTCATGATCCTCGTCTACCAGACGCGCCACGGTTTTTTCTTCCTTGATGCGGGCGTCCGTGTTGACTGTATAAATAGTCGCTTCAATATCTCCATTGGCAGGATTTTTAAATATCTTCATGTAGGTAGTCACCCAGTGCCCGCCCTCATTGCCAACCTCGGTACGGAAATAATCCTGGGACACTTTGATATGTCCCTGCTGGTAAAGCTCCTGCAGTTTCTGGCAGTTATATGTTTGTAAAAAATGCCGGCATTCTTCTTCGTCCGTAATCCGGGCGGCAATATTTTTAAATAAACCGCTGGCGCTATCCGACTGCAGTTCCTTGATATTGGATTCGGAAGCACCGTGGCCGACGCTGCACCGATCTTGCGTTAAGTTAAGATGAAAGGCGCACAAAAAAGTGGGGTTCACCACCAGGAAATCATTAATCATCTGTTCATAGTATTGCTCTGCCCGTTTGGTATCCGTGATATCCTGAGTAACGCCGTAAGCTTTTAAAACCTGGCCGTCCTTTTTAATGATGGTGCTGTAATAAAGACGGTCACACACCAGTTCCCCGTCCGGGCCGTTCAGATGCCAGACCTCGCAACCGGCAGGTATCCCCTTGCAAACAGTTTCATATGTCTTTTGCAGTTTAGCCCGTTCTGCCGCATCAGGCATATAGGCAAACAAGGATTCCGGCACCCCCGTAAAAACCTTCCCGGGAAAACCCTTATAATTTCTATTCAGGGTATCGCTCCAGGCAGTAACAGTACGCTCCGGGATATTAAACTCCCAGACCATCAGGTGGGCCATTTCCAGGGCCGCTCCATAAACTTTTAACTGTAATTTTTGTTCTTCTTCCAAGTTTGTTTTCATAATCCCAACTCTTCTCCGATGAGCACAACTTCCATGTCAATGTTGCTCATCTTTTTAAATTCAATCAAGAGTCCGTTACAAATCCGTTCCGGGCTCTGGCAATTATAGCATTTATCGCCTTTGACGGCGCAGGGCGTCTTTTTTTGTTTGCGTTTGGCATTCTGGGGCGCAGCCACGTTCCGTACCCGCCAGACAGCTTTATCCAAATCGGGACAAACTTTGTTGACACCCGCCACGTAATAAACTTTTTCGTGGCCAAAGAGGGATGCAGCCACCCGGTTACCGGTACCATCCATGTTCACGATCTCGCCGGTGGCGGCAATAGCGTTACAACTGCATAGAAAAATATCCGTGAGCAGCGTGCCTTTGGCATAATCGGCAAAAGTTTTACCGGCGTTCAAAGGACTATGAGCTACATCGCGAACATCATTATGGGTTCCTAAAGATTCATACAAGCCTAAGGACAGGAGCGTTTGAGAATCCCCCAGACCCACCACTTTACCGTCAATCTTTTTATTTAAATATGCGGCAGCTGCTTCTTTAGTAGCAAAATAGCTGGCCTCAAAACGATTTTTACGTAAATTGGCAAGTACCAGATCGATATCCATAGCGGCCTCCTTTAGCGTCCATCCCGTCCACGTTGCTGCAAATTACACCCCAGTTTAGTTTATATTATTTTACCATAAAATTATAATCTTTGCTTTAGCTTTTATTTCCAGCTATAATATGGATAAGAAGTTCAATATTAAAGGAGGGTTTTACCATGCAGGAATTTACTTATACCATCCAGGATCCGGAAGGCATCCATGCCCGTCCGGCGGGACTGCTTGTAAAAGAAGCCGCTAAATTTAAGAGCAAACTGACCCTGAAAGCCGGCGCCAAGAGCGCCGATTTAAAACGTATCTTTGCCGTGATGGCTCTGGGCGTAAAGAGCGGTACCCCGGTCAGCATCACCGCAGAAGGTGAAGACGAAACTGCGGCTATCGCTGCCATCAGCACCAACATAAAAGCTAACTTATAACGGAGGCATTTATGCTTATCTTACAGGGAAAAGGTGTCTTTAGCGGCACCGCCATCGGTCCCGTAAAAATTTACCGGACCGCTGCTGCCGCTACGCAAACGCAGACGGTAGCTGACCCTGCCGCCGAACAGGGACGTTTTACGCTGGCCAAAAAAAAGGCGCAGGACCAACTGGCAGCGCTGGGTAAAAAAGCGTTAGCCGAAAGCGGTGAGGAAACAGCCGCTCTCTTTGACGTACACCAGATGATGCTGGATGATCCCGATTATGTGGAAAACGTCGAAACTTTAATCACTGCTGAAAAAATCAATGCGGAAGCTGCCGTGGAGCAGACCGGCCAAAAGTTTGCCGCCCTGTTCGCCGCCATGGACGATGCCTATATGCAGGCTCGCAGCGCTGACGTACTGGATATTTCCCGCCGGGTTATCACCATCCTGAGCGGCAGGGAAGACTCACTGCGCCTGACCGGACCGTCCTTGCTGGCGGCCGCTGATTTGTCCCCCAGCGAGACTGTCGCCCTGGACAAAAATAATTTACTGGGCTTTTTAACCGAAGCCGGTTCTACCAATTCCCACACGGCCATCCTGGCCCGGACCATGGGCATTCCTGCCGTGGTAGCGGCCGGGCCTTTCCTGGACCAGCTCCGGGACGGACAGCAGCTAATCGTGGACGGTACCGCCGGAAAAATTTATGTGAATCCGGATGCTGCAACGCTGCACAAGATGCAGGCACAGTACGAACAAGAACAGACACAGAAAAAGTTACTGGCCGAACTGAAAGCTAAACCCAATGTTACGCGGAGCGGCAAAACGGTAAAAATTTTCGCTAACATCGGCCGACCGGAAGACCTGGCCGCCGCCCTGGCTAACGATGCCGGCGGTATCGGCCTTTTCCGCAGCGAATTTTTATATCTGGAGCAAGAAACTTTCCCCAGCGAAGAAAAACAGTTTCAGGCTTACAAACAAGTACTTACCGGTATGCAGGACAAAGAAGTCGTCATCCGTACCCTGGATATCGGCGCCGACAAACAGTGTGCTTATTTTAACCTGGAGCACGAAGCTAATCCCGCTCTGGGCTACCGGGCCATCCGTATCTGCCTGACCCGGCCGGAAATTTTTAAGACCCAGCTCAAGGCAATCTTACGGGCCGGTGTTTTTGGCAAGGCCCGCATCATGCTCCCCATGATTACTTCCGTGCAGGAAGTAGAAGAGGCTAAAGCGCTGCTCAATGAAGCAAAAGCGGAACTGGCGGCAGCAAAAATTCCTTACGCCCAGGACCTTCCTCTGGGCATCATGATTGAAACTCCGGCTGCGGCCCTGATTAGCGACGAACTGGCGCAGCATGTAGACTTTTTTAGCGTGGGCACCAATGACCTGACCCAGTATACTTTGGCTCTGGACCGGCAAAATCCCCACCTGGATAAATTTTTTAATCCGCATCATCCGGCGCTGCTTAAACTTATCGCCCTGGCGGCCAAAAATGCACACGCCGCCGGCATCTGGATTGGCATCTGCGGCGAACTGGGAGCGGATCTGGAACTGACGAAGCAATTTTTGAAGCTGGACATTGATGAACTTTCTGTAGCCCCCGCCAATATTTTACCGCTCCGGCACAAAGTACGGAGTCTGGAGTAAAATCGCGCTTTAGTTAAGGCAGATAAGTGGGCGTTTTATGCTCAACTGCCGGAAAAGAGTTACGGTATGACAATCAGCGCCATGTGCAGTAATTTCTTTACCTACCTATTCCAGATTTTTGGTAAGAATTTAATTTCTTTTAAAGGCCGGCTGAGCAGGCAGGATTATGCCGCCTACAATTTATGTTATCTCTTTTTCCTGTTCTGTCTCACCATTATTTTGATTATCCTGGGGCTGATATTCCTCTTTACTTTCGGTGTCAAACCGCCCCAGAGCACCCGGGAAGCTTTGGCCGGTTTCGGCATTTTGGCCGGTATAACCGTCTTCATCCTTTCCCTCTTCAGCATCTTTTTCAGCCTGTCCCTGGGCGTGCGCCGTCTGCACGATATGGGACTGTCCGGCTGGCATCTTTTGTGGAGCATCGTCCCCTTCGTCTCCGCCTTCCTCAGTTTTACCATGATCCTGCGCCGGGGTACCGTAGGTGCTAATGCCCACGGTGAAGACCAGCTGCCGGCAGAAACTGATTACAGCGGCCCCGACGGTGAATTTTTCTATAACGGATACGCCACCGTGGAAACGGCGGCACAAAAATATTTTCCCGGTTTCTTTTTGTCCACCAACGGGCGGCTCAGCTGCCGGGAATTCTTTTTCGGTATCGCCACCCTGTATCTGGCGCCCCTAATCTTAAACCTGTGCCTCTTTAAACCGGCAGAGCTCCTGGGCAAATTTTTTGATTTTCCTGCTCTGACCCAGGCAGCCAATTTACTGTTGGGTCTGCTGACCCTGGCCGCTTTCGTCATTTCTATCTCGCTGCTCATTCGCCGCAACCACGATCTGGGACTTTCCGGCGCTTATATCTTTTTGCTGCTGGTGCCCCTGTTCAACCTCATCTATTTCTTTAACCTGGTAATTATCAGCGGCGATTACGCCGCCAATCAATACGGCGATCCCCGGACCGTGCCCACAGAAAATCCGGAGCTGTATCTGAACGACAATTACTAAAGATGCCCGGGCTGCCAACTTAAAACTTAAAAGGTAAAATTTAAAAAGGAATCCCGCTACAACTTGCGGGATTCCTTTTTTGCTTAGCGTGTCTTGTAACCCTGATAATTTTTCAGTTGTGTGTTCGCCTGCAGCACCTGGACAATACTCTTGCCGTTTTCTAATTCCGCTTTAACTTTTAGTCCCTTGGGCGACAAATTGGCAGCCGCTTTTTTACCTACCTGCCAGGTGGCAGCCTGCGGCCACAACTGACCGATATTTTCGTTGCGTCCCTGCAGGATAAAGCGGGCATCTCCGGCCAAGTTAGCCTGCGCCAGGCTAAGATGTTTTTCCTGCTGATAAGCGGCAATGCCGGCACAAATAGCGGCGTCATCTTTACGGGTGCGGTTCATGACCAGCACGGCTTTCGTATCTTTAAACTCTGTGCAGAAATTAAAATCGCCCTGGGAATCCATAGCGCAAAAAGCAGGACCCTGGCCCCGGTATTTAGGCAGCACCACCTTAACCAAAGTTTCAGCTTTGCCCAGGCCCTAGGTCTGAGCATGCAGATCGTAATCGTAAGCGTTCACATAGCGGCCGTTTTTGTCCAGCTTGTTGGTCATAGCCACGATTCCGTCCACACCGGGAATCTTAAAGGTAGCCACCGCCGCACGGACCACATCCAAAGGCGAAGCCGAATTAATCCAGGTATCGACGCCGTGTTTATCCAGGGCCCGGTACAAATCTTTCACATCCGGCGTAACCGTGATACCCTGTTTAAAGGAAACGGCCACGCTGCCGGCGGCGCCCCGGTCCGGACTGGTAAATTTGCCCTTGTTCCAGGTCTGGCCCCGGCCTTTATCTCCGTAATATTTATCGCAGGCACAAGCCAGCTTATAAACTTCCTGGGGTTTCATGCCGGTAAACCAGTAGGTGACCCAGGGATAAGAAACCGAAGCATCCATGGTCTCGCCGATGGCATCGTACAGCCAACGCATCTTGGCCACAAAATCCTGATAATCTGTATCTTTTTGCACAGTAGGGCTTAAATCTTTGCCGCTCGTACTCACATAGCCTTTTTTATATAAAGCGTCATAAGCCTGTGCCGCATCTTTAATGGCCGCCCTGATCTGTACCGGTCTGCCTTCGCCGTCAGCCGCGCCATACGTCAGGTTTAATTTAGCCGCAGGGATGCCCGTCAGCAAAACTGTTTCCATCTGTTCCGGTTTAATGGCAAAAGCCAGATGTTCCAGCTGCCAGATTTCTAACTGTTCCTCTACATCCAGGATACTGGTGGTGTTATCAAAATCAAAAACGGCATACGGTTTATTGTTTGATGCATACGAACCGGAACCCTTACCGTACAAACGTAAAAAATCCTGCAAAGTCTGCCGGGCATCGCCGGTCCAGTTAGCACTGAGTTCCGCCGCCGTTTGCGTCTTTACCAGCGCTGCAACCACCGGTTGTGCGTTCACAGCAGTTGCCGCTGCCTGGGTTACGGCCGGACAATCCCCCAGCAAAACGACCACCAGGGCCAGACCCGTCATTCCCAAAACAACACCTTCCTGGCGCAGGCTGCGCTTAATTTTCATCCTTAGCATCTGTTTAATCATTTTCCATTTCCTCCTTCATCTACGTCCTGCTTCGTATTATAAGAGTACTTTGTAAAATTCCCTGCCAGTTTACCCGCGCTTCCTGTAAACTTCCTGTAAAAGAGCATAAAAAAATCTCCACCCGTAAGGATGGAGATTTTATTTTTATCAGTCAGCACTGAACGGCAGCAATGCAACATTACGTGCACGCTTAATAGCCGTGGTCAGCATACGCTGATGTTTAGCGCAGCAACCGGAGATACGACGCGGAACAATCTTACCGCGCTCGGTGATGTACTTGTGCAGCTTAGCTACGTCCTTATAATCAATATCGGTAGCCTTGTCTACACAGAAAGCACAAACTTTTCTCCTGGGCCTTCTGCCGCCTCTTTCACGTCTAATCATCTTGCTTAATCCTCCTATTATTTAGAAAGGAACTTCTTCATCAAAGGGAACCCTGGCCCCGAAAGTATCCATACTCTTTTTGGGAGCGCTGCTGCCCGTACCGGGAGCGCCGCTCGCAATGGGAGCACTGTTAGCATTACTATAATTGTTAACTCCATCAGGCGGCTTAATGCCCCTGTTGGCGCTTTCAGATTTACGTTCAATAAACTCCACGCTGCTGGCGATAATTTCCGTCACGTAGCGTTTCTGGCCTTCCTTGCTTTCATAGTTCCGTACCTGAATACGGCCTTCTACAAGGATTCTGTGGCCCTTTGATAAACTATTCCCGCACATTTCGGCAGCCTTACCCCACACAACTATGGGTAAAAAGTCTGCTTCTCTTTGGCCTTCGGCATTGGTAAAAGGTCTGTCCACCGCCAGGGTGAAAGAGCAGACTATCTTACCAGTTGAGGTATAACGAACCTCGGGATCACGGGTTAACCGGCCTAAAACCATTGCTTTGTTCATTGATAAGTATCCTCCTCAAATTATTCAGCTTTCAAAATAATCATATGGCGCAATACTTCATCAGTAATCTTCATGATACGGTCAAGTTCTTTCTCAGCTGCAGGTTCAGCTTTGAAGTTTACGAGTACATAATAACCTTCGGACAAATCCTGGATTTCATAAGCCAGGTGCTTTTTGCCCCAACGGTCGGTCTTTTCAATAGTGCCGCCGTTTTTGGTGATGACGTCCTGGAACTTGGTAATAATAGCTTCAGTAGCTTCATCCTCCATCGGTTTTACGATGTACATGACTTCGTATGTTTTCACGAAATCACCTCCTTCTCTGGTCATTTGGCCCCGGCGCTACCGGAGCAGAAAGAGTATATATTTCTATATACAAGCTTAATTATATTATCATTGTACGGCCTGTTTGTCAAGTTTACCGGTCCCGGACCAGGTTCAGTTCCGGACACTGGTACGCGGTCAGAGTTTCATTAATTGTATCCAGGTTGTAGCCTTTCTCCAGGCCAAAACGGATAATGCTGTCCCGGCGGTCCCGGGAATAAAGTTCCCGCTGGCCGGCGTATTTTAACAAGCGGTCCGTTTCGTCCGGGGTTAATTTAAAACCGATCGCCAGCGCCACAACCTTATCCCGCCCCGGGCGGGTCTTGCTGCCGTCAAACAAACGGTAGCCGTAACTCATTTCCAGGTTCGCCGCCCGGATGACCTCCGACCTTTTACAATGCTTTTCCGCCAGCAGCGTGCGCAGATACAGACTCAGGTCCGGTACCTGCAGCTCCCCGGCATTTTTTTGCAAGTAATCTCCCAGGTTTCCCGCCGCCGCCAACTCATGGAATAATTCTTCGGTAGATTTTGACATCGCCTTTGCCTCTCCCTTGTGTTATACTCTAATTATAAACTAATTCTCAATCCTGACAAGGAGGAAGGTACGCCCCCGGAAGCGTACCGCTGGAAAATGACCACTGCAGCTACGGCATATCTGCTCAACAATTTCACACCGGTCCGTACGCTTAAGCAGACGGCTACCGCCAGCGTCGCCATCGTCACGGGCGAAGATAAAACTTTTTATGTGCTGAAAAAGAGCCAGCGTACCGGTCTGCCTTATCAGCAGTTACAAGCGCTGTCTCATCCCGCCCTGCCCCGGATTTACTTTGTACAGGAAGAAAACGGCGTCACCACCGTCCTGGAAGAATATATCAACGGCAAAAATCTGGCCAACCTGGCCGCTGCCGGCCCTCTGCCCGAATCACAGGTCCAGGACATCGCCCTGCAAGTTTGCCAGGCGTTAGCTTTTCTGCATGCCCATAAAATTTTGCACCGGGATATCAAGCCTTCCAATCTGATCCAGCAACCGGACGGCCGGGTAAAGCTGCTGGATTTCGATGCCGCCCGCACCTTCCGGGAGGACGCCGCCAGCGATACCCGTCTTTTGGGTACCAAAGGTTTTGCGCCGCCGGAACAATACGGCTTTGCCCAAACTGACGGCCGCAGTGATTTATTCGCCCTGGGTAAGACCATGGCCGTGCTGTTAGGCCCGGCCTATCATGGACGCCTGACGGCTATCATCCACAAGGCCACCCAGATTGATGCGGCCAAACGCTATCCCGATGCCGGCAGTATGGCCCGTGCCTTAGAACATAGCACCTGGCGTTACGGCGCGTTGCACTACGGTCTGCCGACAGCAGTTGCTCTGCTCCTGGTGGCCGGTGGTTGGTGGTTCCACCAGTCCAACCGGCAATTTAACCTGTTCCCGGCAAGCAGTGCCGCTCCGGCGCTGACAGATTCCTCCACGCCGTCCCAGACCGCCGGTAAAGCCATGACCGCTAAAGAGAAAGCGGCTGCCGGCGTTGGCAAAGATCAGAAGTCCTTGCCCCCGGTTAAAACCGGCAACCCGCCGGCTAAGGAAACCTCGACAGCAACTAACGGCGCTAAAACTGCGGCGCCACGCCCAAAAGTACACTATATCCCCATCAAGAAAGGTGACCTGGCCATCAGTTATACTAATCCCAGTACGGGCCGGACCCTGCCTTTAAGACTTGCCGACTATGATAATGCCATCCTGCTGCCGACACCCCGTGATTTTACCGTAACTTTTACGGTCACCAATAAATCTGCGTACACCCTGAAACACCCGATGCTGGTCTTTTGCAAAGACAGACTGACCGCTCGCAGTTCCACCGGTCTGGACCGTAATGACAAATTAACCAACCTGCCCCTGGCCGAGCAGATGACACCCGGCGCCAGCGTTACTACTACCATAACTTTCCATCAACTGGCGTTGTCAAACCCTGTAGCTAATTTCCTCATTTTTGTGGCGGCCGATGATTTAGACACCGCTCCGGAAAATTTCTATCTCATCTTCTGGGCACAAAAAAGTCAGGGCAAAGGCGTCGACTGGTAACACCTCTGTTTTTACAAATGACAGAGGTGTATTTTTTTGCTTTTTAGCGACAGCCCTACAAGCTGCCGCTTATTTTTTTACAATTCGCCTGACAGGCAAACACAGCCTGCCACTTTTTTCTTATACTTAACTTACAATTTCAGGCCCGGAACTTTCTCCAGCAGGGCCAAATTTATCTTTATTTACGAAAACAACCCGGCACGGAATTTGAGATAATGTGTAGAGAAACATTAAGGAGCAAAAATATGGCGCCCAGTTTTGACGACGATTATAAACTCCTGGGTTTAAACATCGCCTATTATAGACGTTTACGTGGTCTTACCCAAACCCAACTGGCAGAGAAAATCTGCATGAGTTCCAGTTATCTAAGCAAGATTGAATGTGGCAATTATCATAAAAGTGTTTCCCTGACCATGATCCTGACCATTGCTTACGGCCTGGACATAAAGATTGAAAAGCTACTGACCAGACGTTAACGATTTGGCCAGCTGCTTTTAAAAAAAGAAAGGTGGTAAAATTATGTTCTGTCAAAAATGCGGTACTCAATTGGAAGAAGGCGCTAAGTTTTGTCCTAAATGCGGTGCGGCTCAGACTGTCGCAACTACGCCGACAACTCCGGCAGACTTATCTGTAGCAGTCCCTGCTGCTTCTGCCGGTAATGTTGCAACCAATCCCGGCACTACTGCCAACGCAAATGCTGCAGAACCACAAGAATTTAATTTTCAATTAACCAAGCATCTGCTCTTTGGCATGTTAGGACCTTATAAAACTACCTATACCGATATTATTGTTCAGGGAGATACCGCTACCGTCCATAAATATAATCGAACTTTTTTAATTAAAAATGGTACGCAGGATTTTAGCTTTAAAATTAATGACGTGGTCAGTATCCTGCCCACTAAAAAGCTTTCCTGGAAAATGATCTTCAATATTATTTTTGGTGTCATCGTTATCATATCTGCCATTGCCGGCGGCATCCTCTGGGCCGGTGTTATCGGCCTGCTTATGATTATTATGGGTGTTGCTGAGTTCCACGATTATTTTATGACTATCAATTTTGGTAGCGGCACCTTGTCCGTACCTAACGAAATTAAAGATCAATGTGCAGAATTGCAAGCTTACCTGGTCCAACGTAATCCTAAGATTCAGGTTATTAAAAATTACTAAGGGAGGATGATGTTCTTATGGCTATGATTTTTTTAGTTGTTTACATTTATTTAGGCTACAAAGCAAATAATTATTGCCGCTATCATCTTCTCAATCAAGAAGCCATCCTGTACGGTGATACCGGAAATTTCATCGTTTCTCAGGTTATCTGGGCCGTCTTATTAGGCTGGGCCACGATACCCATCATGCTCTTTATGAAAGCTACAAGCAAAGATGATGCTTAACGCCTCCAAAAAAAGACCGGCTGCACAATTATGTTCAAGCCGGTCTTTACTTTTATTAACACTATTTTTTTATTCCAACTCTTTGGGCCTGGGGAGTAGGAATGAGAAGATTGCCGCCGCCAGAGCCGCAATCCACAAAATTTGCAGGGCGGTGGCGATGCCCCAGTAATCAGCTGCACGTCCGACCAAAGGCGCCATGATGCCGCCGATGGTGGTACCCAGTCCCATGGTCACGCCGCTGGCAAAACCCACGTTCTTACCCAGATAAGTCTGGCCCAAAACTACGATAGGGCTATAACAGCCAAACAGAGCATACGCCGCCGGAACGAGCAGCAGCGTAGCTGTGGTCACGTCAGTGCTGTGGGTCAAGAAGAACATAGCCGGAACCATGACGATTAACGCAGACCGCAAAATTTTGATGAAGCCAAACCTGTCGGCCAGCACGCCGCCTAAAAAAGTAATCACGGCGCCCAGGGCGAAGAGGATAGTCAGAGCCATGCTGCCCGTAGCCGGCGAAGTACCCAGGACATTAATCCAATAAATAGGAATAAAGGAATTACAAATCGTAAAACCCAGGGAGCGGGCAAAAATAATGACGGACAATTTGCTGAAAGCGCCCCAGTCATTTTTACGCTCCAGATGCAGATCATTTTTACTTTCGGCGGCCGCCACATCCTTGGCCTGTGCCAGGATATTGTTCATCTTAACATACATTATGGCCGCCAGGACAAAGTTTACGATGCCAAAAAGCAAGAGACCGTGAATATCATATTTATAAGCAAATAAGCCTACTACCAAAGGTCCGATGGCAAAACCGGTATTGCCGCCCACGGAAAAAGTTCCCAGGGCCTGGCCTTTTAAGTTGCCGGAAATCTTGTTCACCATCAGCGCCGCTTCGGGGTGGAAAACCGCCGAGCCCAGACCGCAGAGCATACTGCACACAAAGATGACCCAGTAGTTGGTGGTAAAGGGAATCACTGCCAGGGACAAACCGCACAAAACCGGTCCGGCCGGCACGAACCATGGCTTGGAAATCTTGTCTGAATAATAACCAAAGAAAGGCTGCGTTATAGAAGCCAGCAGCATATTGGCAAAAATTAAAGAACCTGCCTCCTGATAATTCAAATGGCAGACCGAGATAAAATACGGTAACAATGCCGGCCAGGCTCCCTGGGCCCAGTCCGCTGCAAAATGTCCCATAGCAAATAAATAAACGTATGGATTAATTTTTTTCATTTCAGACCTTCTTTGCATACCTAAGTTTTCTTCATATAGTTATCACTGTAGTGTATCACAAAAACAAGATCTTGCCAAACTGCAAATTTTCCCCGCAGGCCGGCAAGATCTTGTTTTAATTTCTATCTTTCTGCTTTATTTTAGTGAGCGTACTTGCGGTTAAACGCTATCAACTCCGCCTCAGCCTGGGTATGCTTCTGTGCCTTGGCTTCTTCAATAATCGCCAACATCTCCTCGTATTCTTTAGGAATGACCCTGGTAATCCGTTTCACGGTTGCTGTCCAGTTTTTCAACAAAGCCTCCCCTAAAGGACTGCCGGTATAAGTCACATGTTTTCTGAGCAGTTCCTTAACCAAGGCTTGTTCCTTTTTATCCTTGAGCGCTTCCAGATTTACCAGGTCCCGGTTGCACAATTCCGGCTGCAGATCTACTACATAGGCGATGCCGCCGGACATGCCCGCCGCAAAATTGCGTCCCGTCTTGCCCAGCACCAGGACCCGCCCACCCGTCATGTACTCACAGCCGTGGTTACCGATGCCTTCTACCACGGCATTGATGCCGCTGTTACGGACGCAGAACCTTTCGCCGGCCAGACCGTTCACATAAGCCTCGCCGCTGGTTGCGCCGTAAAACGCTACGTTACCGATAATAATATTTTCGGCAGCCTTAAACTTGGCGGATCGAGGCGGATAAACAATCAGCTTACCTCCGGACAGCCCTTTACCCAGGTAGTCATTAGCATCGCCTTCCAGTTCCAGCGTCAAACCTTTAGCGCTAAAAGCGCCGAAGCTCTGTCCCGCCGAACCTACGAAGGACAACTTAATCGTATCTTCGGGCAGTCCTGTCTCACCGTAATGTTTGGAAATTTCACTGCTCAGGATCGTACCCGTAACCCGGTCCGTATTCTGAATCCGCAGGCGGGCACGAATATGCTTTTGCTCTTCCAGGGCCGGCTTGCACATCCGGATCAACTTGGCCATGTCCAGGGTTGCCTCCAGCTTGTGATCCTGGTCATGGGTATGATGGTGTCCTACCGAGGTATCCGTGTAAGGACGGAATAACAAACTTTCCAGGTCCACGGTAGCCACCTTCCAGTTGGCAATATTCTCTTTTTGTTTCAGACGGTCATAGCGTCCCACCATCTCTTCCACGGTGCGGAACCCTAAGCGGGCCATAATCTCCCGCAGATCCTGGGCGATAAACCGCATAAAGTTTATTACATATTCCGGCTTGCCTGTAAAGTTTTTCCGCAGCTTCTCGTCCTGAGTGCAGACGCCAAAAGGACAAGTATTCTGCTGGCACACCCGGAGCATATGACAGCCCAAGGCGATGAGCGGTGCAGTGCCAAAGCCAAACAACTCGGCGCCAAACAAAGCCGCCACGGCTACATCCCTGCCTGTCAGCAGTTTGCCGTCTACTTCCAGCCGTACCCGGTCCCGCAGCTTATTTAACAGCAGCGTCTGCTGCGCCTCGGCCAGGCCCAGTTCCCAGGGTAGTCCGGCATGCTTCAGGCTGGTCCGGGCCGAAGCTCCCGTACCGCCGTCATAACCGCTGATCAAAATTCCGTCCGCCCGTGCTTTCACCACACCGGCAGCAATCGTACCTACGCCGGCTCCGGCAGTCAATTTCACACTGATGTCCGCCTTGCGGTTAGCATTCTTTAAATCAAAAATAAGTTCCGCAAGATCTTCGATAGAATAAATATCGTGATGTGGCGGCGGCGAGATTAAAGTCACGCCGGGTGTGGCATGCCGCGTCTTACCAATATCCGGATAAACTTTTTTGCCAGGCAGGAACCCACCTTCGCCGGGCTTGGCGCCCTGGGCGCATTTTATCTGAATCTCTTCGGCATGGACCAGATAATTGCTGGTCACACCAAACCGGGCCGAAGCCACCTGCTTAATCTTGTCGCTCAGGTCGTCGCCGTTAGGTTGCAGCGTGAAGCGGGCCGGATCTTCGCCGCCTTCGCCGGTATTGCTCATGGCGCCTAAACGGTTCATCGCTACCGCGATACATTCGTGAGCTTCTTTGCTTAAGGCGCCGTAACTCATGGCCCCGGTGCGGAAACGTCTCACGATGTTTTCCACCGGTTCTACTTCCTCAATGGGGATGCTGCAGCCGGTGGGATACGCAAATTCCAGCAAATCCCGCAGGCGGAAAATATTTGCCTTGTTGGCGCGCTGGGTATAGTCTTTATACTTAGCGTAATCTCCGCTCTGGCAGGCGTCGCGCAGCAGAGTCACCGTACCCTGGTCCAAAATATGGGGCAGTCCGCCTTTCTGCGACAGGTAGAACCCGCCCACCGGCAAAGGCCCTTCTTCCTTGTAGGCTCTCTGGTGACGCAGCGCAGTTTCTTTGGCAATCTCAGCCAAACCAATACCTTCAATCCGGGAAGGCGTGTTGACAAAATATTTGTTAATCAGATCCCGCTTAATGCCCACGGCTTCAAAAATCTGAGCGCCATGATAACTGTGTACCGTGCTGATGCCCATCTTGGTCATAACATTGAGCACACCGCCCACAGCCGCCTTGATATAATTGTCCCGGGCCTGGGCATAGGTCAGCGCTCCCAATTTTTTCTGTTCCACCAGTTCCTTTACGGTTTCCAGCGCCAGATACGGGTTTACCGCCGTCAGGCCGTACCCGATCAGGGCACAGAAATGATGGACCTCTCTGGGTTCACCCGATTCCAGGATCAGGCCGACGTTAGAACGGACCTTCTGCCGGATTAAATAGTTGTGCAGAGCTGCCGTGGCTAAAAGCGCCGGAATGGCCGCCATACGGGAATTCACACCCCGGTCCGACAGAATTAGGATGTTGGCGCCTTTCTTAATCGCCTTCAAAGCATCAATGCAGATAGATTCAATGGCGGTTTCCATGGCCTCAGGCCCGCTATGGACCGGATAAAGCATGGACAGGATGGCACTACGAAGCTTGGACGTGTTCAGCGATTTAATCACCGACATCTCTTCCGTGGTCAGGATTGGCTGCTTCATAAACAGAGCCGCCGTACCTTTTTCATTGGGGTCCATGATATTGGCCACGTTGCCGCACATGACGATAGCCGAAGTCACGATGCTTTCCCGGATGCCGTCTACCGGCGGGTTAGTGACCTGGGCAAAGTTCTCCTGAAAATAATCATACAGCAGCTGGGGCTCCTCGGACAGGACCGCCAGGGGTACATCCACCCCCATGGAATCCAGGGCATGTTTGCCGTCCCGGGCCATAGGCAGCACAATCTTATTTAAATCTTCCTGCGTATAGCCAAAAACCTTTTCCTGTTCCTTGATATCATAGGGAACCGTCGTGTCCGTATCCGGAAAATCGCGTCCCTGCATCAAGTCGTCCAGATTCACGATATGTTCCTTATACCATTCCCCGTAAGGATGTTCACCGGCAATCTGTTCCTTAATCTCCTCATCTTTGATGATGCGCTGCTGCTTAGTATCTACCAGCAACATCTTGCCCGGCTCCAGACGTCCCTTATACAAGACCTCCCTGGGATCGATATGCAGTACGCCCACCTCGGAGGTCAAAATTACCCGGTCATCCTTGGTCACATAATAGCGTCCCGGTCTCAGCCCGTTCCGGTCCAGCATGCCGCCGATAACGATACCATCGCAGAAAGCGATAGCCGCCGGCCCGTCCCAGGGTTCCATCATAAAATTATGGTAGCGGTAAAAATCCCGTTTGCTATCACTCATCAGCGTATCTTTTTCCCAGGGTTCCGGAATCATCATCATCATGGCGTGGGGCAGAGAATGCCCTGTCATATACAGATATTCCAGACAGTTATCGAACATGGCAGAATCGCTGCCGCTGGCATCCACCACCGGGAATACTTTTTCCAGATCCGGAAAATAAGGGCTGCGGGATTTACTTTCCCTGGCGTTCAGCCAGTGAATATTTCCCTGGATAGTATTGATTTCACCGTTATGGACAATATACCGGTTAGGATGGGCCCTGGCCCAGCTGGGGAAAGTATTGGTACTAAAACGGGAATGTACCAGGGCGATGGCCGTGGTAAAATCCAGATCCGACAAATCCAGATAAAAATGCCGCAGCTGCACGGAAGTCAGCATCCCTTTATAGACCACGGTCCGGGACGACAGACTGGCGATATAAAAATCTGTACCCATCTCTACGCTGGGCGGAATAATTTCCCTCTCCGCCACCTTGCGGATGATATACAGCTTTCTCTCAAAGTCCATCTGATTCTTAATCTTGGAATTCTTCTTGATGAAAACCTGCCAAAAACTAGGACGCACTGTTTCCGCGATGCTGCCAATCAGGCTTTCATCAATAGGAACTTCACGCCAGCCTAAGATTTCCAGGCCTTCCTCCCGGACAATTTTTGCAAAAGCCTGCATCTGCTGCTGGCGATAATTATCATACCGGTGGGCAAAAATCATGCCGACACCGTAATCGCCCGCTTTAGGCAGCGAAAAGCCCAGCACACCACATTCACGTTTAAAAAACTCGTGCGGAATCTGGACCAGGATACCGGCTCCATCACCGCTTTGAGCATCCGCGCCTTCGGCGCCCCGGTGTTTTAAATTTTCCAGGATTGTTAGGGCATCGTCAATAATGGCATAAGATTTTTTACCTTTGATGTTTACCACAAAACCGATGCCACAGGCATCGTGTTCGTAAGCGGGATCGTATAATCCCTGCGGCGGCGGTAAATCGCGCAACTTTTTGTACATTAATAACCCCTCCCACAAAAAATAAAATCAGGACCATACCATAAATTCTATAAAGCTTCTAACCTCGTCAAGATATCAAAACCGAGATTTGGTTTAGATTATATGCGGGACAGGCAAAAATTTCAACGCTTTAGCGTAAAAAATTTTGTATACATAAAAAATGCTGCGAAAATGCCTTATTTGAAACAATTTTGGTCTAAAATTTCTCCAGATACTAAAACGAGCCGGAACAATGTCCGGCCCGTTTACGCTTTTCCCTTATTTTGCGGCTTCTAATCTTTTTGTACGAAGCTCGTTGTGTGGCCGCTATGGGCGGCCGGCGGCGTTTGTGAAATCACCGCCCGGCTTAAAATTTACGCTATTTTACAAGCGGCAGTAAATTTTTTGCCTGCATCTCGCTCTGCCCGGTCCCTCCTTTACCTTACATTCGATGGACGGGGGCATATAAAAACGCCCCCACGACTTTACTCGTAGGGGCGTATAGTGCAAATACGCGGTACCACCCTAATTTTTTACTCTGGCGCCGGTCCATCAACCGGCTCAGACTTAACGCGCCTGGCACGCATCATGCTACTCACTCTTGTTTTCGCTGACGAGTTCATGGGTGATTTACTCAACAAGCGCTTGCTGCTGCCTTGCACCAACCGGCGGCTCTCTAAAAGCTTGCTTCCTGTCTTTCTTCCCAATCATCACATTTCTTCTTGTTAAAACTTATTATGTCATTTTAAGTTACACTTGTCAAGCATAAAATACAAAAATTGTAAGCCGTTCCCTCGTAAACATTTTCGCAGCAGCCAAATTTTTTCAGCGCCGGATTGTTTTACCGGTACCAACTTTTACAGTTGCTGCAGATATTTTCCCACCAACGTTGTTACCTTTTGTTCATAGACTGCCAGATTTTTAAGCACAGCCTCCAGGATAGCCACCGGTTTCTGATCCTTGTTCGCATCCAGGATAGCAGCGTATGCTGCGGCATACGGTTGTGCCAAATTGGCGCCCGGTTCTAAATCTGCTGCTGCCGGTACCGGTAAGCCCGCCTGAGTGGCTGCCTGTGCCAGCACCGCCGGTTCTTTTTCAGCCAGGGTGGACAGCACCGCCAGCCACAAAATATTATTCAGTTTAAAATGTACCTTGCCGCCGGCAACCTTTGCTGCTTTGCCCATATCCGGCAAATAAAGATCGGCATTACTGATACTCAAACGGTAGCCAAAAGTGGACGCGATGGCGGCGTGTTTGCTCAGGTCCGTGGTAACCGCGGCCTGGTCCAGCCTGGCATCAATACAGATGCTGGTTGGTTTGACGCCGTTTCTTTCCAGTTCGTTGATAATCAGATAATGAGCCGCCGGAGTCAGAGGCAAACCTTCCCGGGACAAATCTACTTCCAGGTCCAGAGGCCAGGGCGTGTTCTTAAAATAAGTATCATAGGCAGTCTGGGTATGCATGATCGTACCGGCATAAACCAGGACCACCCGTTCTAACTCTTCCTTGCCGTTAAATTTGATGATGGTATTCCCGACCTTAAATTCCGCATTTAAATAAGACGCTTCCAAAGCTTTGCGGAATTCTTCCGGCAAAGCCTGATATTTTTCTGCCACGGCTGCTGCCGGCAGTTTGGCAATTTCCGGTTCTGCCCAATGGGCGCCGTTAAATCCCAGACAGCTGTACATATAGAGTAGCGCCGTCAAAAATTCCATCTCATCATAAATACCGTTGATCGTAGCGCCATAACCATTCTTCAGTCCGGATTTAACCACGCTCCAGGTAGCGGCATCAATGCTGGTTAAAAGTGTCGTCCCCGTAGCCTTGCTCACCGCGGTAGAGGTTTCTACCAACACCGGTTTCAAATGGCGCTGGGCAAACAACTGCGGCAACACCGGTGTAACCAGACCCAGATAATCCGTAAAACCTACGCTCATACCTTTGACACCACAAGCTGTCGGCGTCGCTATTTTCATATACCGTCTTACCAGAGCGGCATTATTAGAATTAAGGGGCAGCTCTACCAGCTCTTCCTTCTCCCGTTCTTCCACCACGGCATCCTTACCGTTACGGCTAAAGACACCTTCCTTGGCAGTCAAAGCAAGAAAATGCCACTCTCCATTTTTTTGTACCAGTCCGCCAAAACCACCTTCTACCGGACTGACAGATGCCTCCACCACTTCGCCTTTCGTGGCCAGGACTTTTATCGTTTCTTCCCTATCGATCATCTTTCACTGCCTCCATAAAATTTTTTCCTCGCACTTGCTATCTTCTATATTATCTCTAAACTTGCCGGGAAATGCAAGCTGTTCCGGTTAAAAATAACCAACAAACGTTCACTATTTTGGAAAGACAAGTTTTTCTTTTTGTCCACCCAGCGTGTAGTACAAAATATGGTTAACCCTTCAAGGAGTTTATCAACAAAATCCACAGGGTTATCCACAGAAAAACCATTTTTAACCGGTCTAAAAGGTCCAAAAAATCGTTTTTAGGCTTTTTTGTCCTTCCATGAGGCCAAAAAAGCAGGGTTTATCCACAGCCTGTGGATAAACCCTGTGCATAAGCTAACTTTTATCCCCACCACAATCAGTTGGGTCAACTTAGGTAGAATTATTCGGTTACTGCGTAATAGTTGTGTAAACCGGTTTTTGTCAAGCTTAAATTTTGTAAACATCACTAATTAAAATTTTTTTAGACTCTTGACATTTTCATTTCTAAAATTCCAAGCCGCTCTGGTGCGGCATTTCGCTGCTAGTAATTATCAGAAAATATTTTTTTACTTGGTAAATCAAATTATATACCAGTTTCTTTTTTCTATATTTCTATCCACGCTACCTGTGTTTCTGAACAAATGTTTAACACCCCAAACCCGTGTCCGGACGGCGATTTTTTAACTGGCGGCCGTATCTGTCAGCTTCCAGGATAGCGCTGCTAAATTCCTCCTTGGTAACCGGACGGTACACAGCTTTCCAATCTGCCAGACTGACCGCCTTATCCGCAATTACTTTTACATCACTGGTTTTAAGATCAATTTCTGCCAGGGTCACCGGCAGGCCCAAACGCAGGTTGAAATTTGCCACCTGTTCCAGCAATTTGGTATTGCCATCACAAACCAACAGACACAAGATGCCAAACGCCACCACCTCGCCGTGCAGATGGTGTTCGCCGCAAGCCGGCACCAAAGTAGCGCCGCAGTAAACACAGTGGGCCAGGTTGCTGTTATAATAATATTTATCTCCGCCGCTGGTAAAATTGCTAACCAGACCGGTGCTGATAATGATATCCAGAGCCACTTGCTCCAGTGCAAAAGAAACCCGATGCGCCTTGCAATCCGCCAGCGCCTGTTCACCATAAGTTAAGAGCGGCTGGGCACAAGCATGCGCCAGGGTAGCTCCTAAAAGCGGTGTGTGGAATAAATTCTGCTTCCGGGTAGCAAATTCTACCTCGTACTCTTTGGACAGGGCATCGCCGATCCCGGCCCAGAATAAATTGTCCGGGGACTCGGCAATAATCCTGGTATTGATAAAAGTATGCAGCGCCGGACCGGAGCGGTAAAAATATTCCCGGAAGGTGGCGTCATCATTATACAACACACAGATAGCCGTACTGGAAGCACAATTAGAGGCCAAGGTCGGGAACGTGAACAACGGTTTATCCATCAGGGCTGCCAGCGTCTTAACCGTGTCGCAGGCCCGGCCACCGCCTACGGCAAACAACATGTCTGCTGCCTGCACCCGTGTATCAGCCTTCAGTTTATTAATATTAGTATACGTGGCATCGCCGCCAAACCAGATAAAATCCGTAATTTGGATACCGGAAGCTTTTACGCCGGCCAAGAGCGCTTCTTTTGCCTTGCTCATGGCAGTTTTACCACCGATAACTACCGCCTTGCTGCCAAAATTATGACAAAACTCCGGGATTGCCTGGTAAGCTTCCTCGCCTACCGTATAACAAGGTAAACACATACTGTAAGTTGACATAAACACATCTCCTTTAATTTTTTTTAAACTTCTAGATCCAGGCTGGCCTCATGTTCACGCACCAGCTTATTTTCTTCAGAATGCTTAACCGGCGCTGCGGCAGCAAACTTGGTTACTAAAACCCGGGTCAGTCCCTGCTGTGTTAAAGCACCGGGACCATCCACGCAGCCGTTGCAGCAAGCCATGCCCTCGAAATACTGCACATCTTCCTGACCGGCCACAATTTTTTCCAACTCATCCTTGCAACGTTCCAGTCCGGCCGCATATGCCGTTTTTACGGGCATCACCTCGCCCTGATCCTGCAAAACTGCTAACATCGCTGTTTGCACGCCCTTGGTTAGCGGGAAACCGATACCGCCGGTCGTGGCTGCTGTAACATAGGGAGCAGCTGTCAGCTCGGCAGGCTTAATGCCCACGCCGTCAAACAGACACTGTAATTCTTCAAAGGTCAGAACGTAATCCACATCGTCTGCATACTCCCTGGCCTCCGCTTTTTTGGCGATACAGGGACCGATAAAGCAGGTCTGGGCATAGCCTAATTTTTTCTTAATCAGCCTGGCGCAGGCTACCATCGGCGAAGCGGTCCGGGAAATATTTTCCTCGTTGTCAAAAAAATGTTTTTTCACCAGATGCACGAACGCGGGACAGCAGGAACTGGTCATAAATTTTAGTTTCTGTGGTACTTTCTCTATAAACTCTGCTGCTTCCCTGGTGGCAGTCAGGTCGGCGCCTACTGCAACTTCCATCACATCGGCGAAGCCTAGTTTTTTCAAAGCCGCAATAATCTGGCCTGGCTGCACCTGCATACCAAACTGGCCCACAAAAGAAGGAGCCAGCATGGCCACGATTTCTTCGCCGCGCTTTAAAGCAGTCAGCAGCTGCACAATCATGCTGCGCTCATCCAGTGCACCAAACGGACAGGCTCCGCGGCAGTTACCGCACTGCACGCATTTACTATAATCAATACGGCTGCGGCGGTCCGGTCCGGGGGTAATCGCTTCCAGGGCACAGGCCCTTACACAGGGACGGGTAATTTCAATAATAGCGCCATAGGGACAAGACTTGCTGCAGCGGCCGCATTCTATGCACAGCTCTCTGTTGATGAAAGCCCGATCTTGTTGCACGGAGATGGCTTTCTTGGGACAGTTATCCATACATTTATGAGAAATGCAATGCCTGCATACATCGGTCACATAATATTTTTCAATAGGGCAGGAGTCACAGGCATCGGGGAGCACATCCATGATTGGCAAATTTTTATTTACCGGTTCTGTCAGTGCCAGTTCCACCGCCTCATGCAAGGGACTGCCTAATTCCTGTCCCAACGCCATCTGAATCCGGTTGCGCAGCACCGCCCGTTCCTTGTGTACACAACAGCGGATACGGGGCGAATCATCCCGCACCAGTGTGTATATGATATCCTTAACATGTTCTGGCAGATCACCCCGCCAGGTATGTTCCGCCAAATGGGTAAGTACCGCACGGCGTAAACGCACAACTTCTGTAACTTCCATGGTGTGCCTCCCTCTGATAAATTTTGCAGGGTCAAGAGCAAATTTATCTTCACTCAACTAACAAGCCGGGATGAACCACGACCTGTATTTTTAATTACTGCTTTTATTATACAGTACCGGTGCGGCTTTGAAAAGTTAAGTTTAGGAAAAATTAAAAGACCTGACCTCGTCTGAAGTCAGGTCCTAAAACTACCAGGTAATTACAGAGCTACAACTACGGAACCTTTTTCCAGCGGAGAAATAGCGCCCGGTGCAAAAATGGCGAAAATATTGGTGGTGTCATCCATGTAGAAATCAACAGCAGATGCATCAACAGTCTTAAATCCCGGGTTCAAGGTCAGCTTGCCGGCAGCAGCCGCAGCCTTCACCTTGGCGTTCAAATAATCAGCCCCGAACATATCCGGTTTGTTAGAAATCTTATTAATCGCGGAAATATCCTTCGGCAGAACTCTCCTGCCTTCGTTATTGAAGGTCATACCATTCTTCACGTTCAGCTTTTCAGTTTTACCATTGGTATCTTTGATGTTAAAATTGCCATCAAACAAAACGCTCAGCAGGGTAGAATGATTCAAGGTAACCTTGTAATCAATCTTACCGGTAGCACCCTGATTATTCTTATGCAAAAAGTCAGCGGTCTGCACTAACATCTTGGCCATCTCGGCATTGATGGTATGCATAACCTTAGTATCCTTGTACTCGACCACCTGGGGATAAGACATCTTAATTCCTTCCATGGTCTGCGTGGTCTTTTGCAGTTTGAACGTAGGCACTACCTTATGTTCTGCCGCAGAAACCATGCTGGGAATCATCATCACAACAGCTAGTAAAACTAATAAATATTTTTTCATTATTCCTCACCTCAAATCTAATTATAGCATAATTATAAATAATTACACTATTTTTTAAAAAATTTATTTAAAAAAATTATTTCTGCATACAATCAATACCGCCGGCAAAGCCGGCGGTTTGAGTAGCCCCTATAAGGGGCTTTTA
>CAXYYS010000017.1:0-38617 GCA_964293585.1 uncultured Acidaminococcales bacterium | reverse complement strand
AAAACTAAGATGGTAAGGTGGGCGTATGGAACAGATGCGATGCGCTAATTTTGTTGCAGGCAAGATTCGGCAGCTGAGAATCGCCGTTATCGGCGATGTGATGCTGGACCGGTATTTTTACGGCGAGGTAAAACGGATTTCTCCGGAAGCGCCGGTGCCTGTGAACAGGGTGAAAAAAATAACTTCGGTGCTGGGTGGCGCTGCGAACGTGGCGGCCAACCTGGCTAACCTGGGCTGCCATGTCTTTATGGGCGGCGTAACCGGTGCTGACGAGAACCGCCTGCTTCTGGAAAAGATGCTGGCGGCTTTGCATGTTGATTATGAGGGCTTAATCAGGTCCAAGAAGCGTTCCACGATTACCAAGATGCGGATTCTGGGAGCGCGGCAGCAGATGCTGCGCCTGGATTTTGAAGAAGTGGGCGATTTGCATGACGACGAGACGGCGCCGCTTAAAGCCTGGTTGGAAAAACTTTTACAGCAGGGCCTGGATGGCATCGCTATTTCGGATTATGCCAAGGGCGTGTGTTCCGATGATTTTTGCCGCTGGGTGATTGCAATGGCCGCGGCGCATCAGGTGCCGGTGCTGGTAGATCCCAAAGGTGCCAACTGGGAAAAATACCAGGGGTGCACTTTTATCACGCCCAACTTAAAAGAGATGGGCGAAGCTGCCGGGATGCAGCTGCCTAACGAGGATGAACCGGTTCTGCAAGCGGCTCAGGCTGCCAAGGACCGTTACCATATCCAGAATGTGATCGTCACCCGCAGCGAGCAGGGTATGACCCTGGTGGGGGACCACCGGCTGGTCATCCATAGTCCGGCTACGGCTTTGGATGTGTTTGATGTTTCCGGCGCCGGTGATACGGCGGCTGCTGCTATTATTGCGGCGGCGGCCGGCGGTTTGTCCCTGGAAGAGATGGTATACATGGCTAACCGTGCCAGCGGTATCGTGGTTGGCAAAGTTGGTACTTATCCCGTACACAGGGACGAGTTGTTAGCCGATTTGCTGGCGGAGGAACGCCGCATGGGCCAGGGGTACCGTCCGCTGTCCTGGGACGAGGTGGCTTCGCTGGTGAAGACCTGGCATGCGGCCGGGGAATCTGTAGTTTTTACCAATGGTTGTTTTGATATTTTGCATGTAGGACATATCAGTTATCTGGAACAGGCGGCACGTTTAGGCCGGCATCTTATCATCGGCCTGAATTCCGATAGTTCCGTTAAGAAATTAAAAGGCGAGACCAGACCTCTGGTTTCAGAACTGGACCGGGCGCGGCTGCTGTCCGCTCTGGCCTGCGTGGATGCGGTGGTTATCTTTGAACAGGATACGCCTGCGGAACTTATTAAGCTTATCCGTCCGGACATTTTAGTCAAGGGCGGCGATTATAAACCGGAAGAGGTAGCCGGCCGGGAATATGCCGGCCAGGTGCAGATTATCAGATTTGAAGAAGGCTATTCTACGACCGGGATCGTGCACAAGATTGCCAGGTTAGTACAGGAGGGAAAGTTATGATTATTGTTACCGGCGGCGCCGGCTTTATCGGCAGTAATATCGTGAAAGGTTTGAACGAGTTAGGCAGGACGGATATCCTCATCGTGGATAACCTGACCAACATGGTGAAGTTTAAGAATATCCAGGGTCTGCAGGCCATGGATTATCTGGATAAAAATGATTTCCTGCAGCGGCTGCAGGATGGCAAGTTTGACCGGGAAAAGATCGAGGTCATCTTCCACGAAGGCGCCTGCTCCGATACCATGGAATACAACGGCAAGTATATGATGGCTAACAACTTTGAATATACCAAGACCTTGTTCCATTTTGCCACGGCCCGTAAGATTCAGTTCATGTATGCGTCTTCTGCTTCTACCTATGGCAGCGGCGCCCACGGGTTCACCGAAACCCCGGCCTGCGAGGAAGCGCTGAACGTGTATGCTTTCTCCAAGCTGTTCTTTGATAATTATCTGCGCCGGTATGCGGCTAAACTGGAATCCCAGGTAGTAGGTCTGCGCTATTTTAACGTGTACGGGCCCCAGGAAAACCATAAGGGCAAGATGGCTTCCATGGTCTTCCAGATGTTTAACCAGTTTAAGGCTGAAGGGAAAGTAAAATTATTCGACGCTTACGGCGATTACGGTCCCGGCCAACAGACCCGTGACTTTGTCTATGTGAACGACGTGGTCAAGGTCAACCTGTTCTTCTGGCAGCATCCGGAACTGAAAGGCATTTATAACTGCGGTACGGGCCATGCCCATACCTTTAACACTTTGGCCAAGGGCGTGCTGAAATATTTTAAGGCGCCCCTGGAAAAATTAGTGTACGTGCCTTTCCCGGAAGTTTTGAAGGGCAAATACCAGAGCTATACCCAGGCGGACGACAAGAAACTTTTGGCGGCCGGCTATGACGGCGGTTTTACGGATATCGACAAGGCTGTAGGTGAATATTGCGCCCTGCTGGACAAGACAGGCGGCTATTATACTAATCATTAACAGGCCGGCAACAGCCGGTACTCAAAATAAAAATTTAGGAGGAAAGGACAGGTCCATGGAAAACAAGACAGAGAAAACAGAGATCAGAGTTATCAGTTACGGCAAGGAAAATTTGCAGAACGACGAGGAAACCCGCCTGAGACTTTTGGAGAACAAGGTCAGGCACTATAAGGATTATCTGGACCACAAGCCGAAAAAGAATAAGGTAGCTTTTTTGGACCGGGACGGTATCCTGAACGTGGATAAAGGTTATCTGTATAAGATTGAGGACCTGGAATGGATGCCCCATGTGAAAGAAGGCATCGGGTTGTTGTGCAACCTGGGCTTTAAGGTCGTGGTGGTGACCAACCAGAGCGGTATCGCCCGGGGGTACTATACCGTGGCAGATATGGAAAAGTTGCACGCTTATATGGAGCAGGAGATTGAAAAGGAAAAAGGTAAGATCAGCCACTTCTATTACTGCCCGCATCTGCAGGAAGGCACCGTGCCTGAATATGCTGTGGCCTGTGACTGCCGCAAACCCAAACCCGGGATGATCTTGCAGGGCATCCGGGATTTTAATGCAGATTTAGAGCGGTCGTTTGTTATCGGCGACAGCGACAAGGATTTGCAGGCAGCGGCAGCGGCGCATCTGCGCGGGTATCTGTATACCGGCGGTGATATGCAGGATTTTTTCTGGGAAGTGGTTCAGCATAACGGAACCCTGGCCGATGTGAAAGAAATGCATAAGATGGGAATTTTTTAAGGCAGGCAGGATACATGACCTATACCAATATCTTAGTTATCAAAATGAGCTCACTGGGCGACGTAATCCATACGTTGCCCTTTGTTGCTGTTTTAAGAAAGCGTTTTCCCAAGGCCCGGATCACCTGGCTGGTACACCCGCAGTTTGCGGCTTTTTTACCGGATAAGCCGCTGGTAGACCAGGTATTGTATTTTGATAAGGTCAAGTTCAATAAGCTGGGCCGGGCAGGCAAGTATCAGTATTTTCAAGAGATGCGGGCACAACTTAGGGCCCAGCATTTTGACCTGGTTATCGACCTGCAGGGACTGTTTAAAAGTGCGGTACTGGCGTATCTTACCGGTTGTCCCAACCGGATCGGCTATTGTGAAATGCGGGAAGGCAGCGGCCTTGTAAGTAAGGCCGTTACCGGTGCCCATGCCAGGGATCATGTTATCGAACGTTATCTGGATGTGGCCCGGTATCTGGGCTGCACGGTGGACAGTATTGATTTCCCGATGCCGGATTTAAGTGCGGAATGGGAACAGGTACAGGAAAAACTGGCAGCTTACGGCCTGGAGCCGCAGACAGGAAAAAATAGCACTAACTCTACCGGCAGTAAGGACAAAGTTAGCGCGCTTAATTATGTGGTCATCGCGCCGGGGGCACGCTGGGTGACGAAAACTTATCCGGCCCGGCATTTTGCCAAACTGGCACGGCTGTTAATGGCTGAAGGTACGCATGTGGTTTTGGCCGGCAGCAAGGATGAGACGGAACTGGGCACTGAGATTGCCGGACAGGTGGCAATGGCCCGTTACGGCAGCCGGGACACTGGCAGCGGTATGCTGATTAATTTGGTCGGCCAGACCAGTTTACGGGAACTGGGTGCGCTGATTGAACATTGTAAATTTTATTTTAGCGCAGACACGGGTCCGCTCTTTATCGCTACGGCGTTTAAGAAACCCCTGGTGGCGGTGTACGGTCCTACCCGTCCCGAACGGACGGGGCCGTATGGTTTTGACGGAGCCACGGTCCTGGTAGCGCCGGTGCCTTGTGCGGGCTGCCTGCAGAAGCAGTGCGACCATTGGGAATGTATGGCGGCCGTACCACCGGAACAGCTTTTTGCGGTATATAAGGAGAAGATGGAAGGTGCAGGTCATGGAACTCAATCATAAAAAAATTCTGGTTACCTTTTTGATGCATCTGGGCGACCTGACCCTGACCACGCCTTTTATCCACGCTCTGCGGCAGGCGGCGCCGGATTCCCATATCAGCATGCTGGTGGATGAAAAATTAAAAGATGTGGTCTTGCACAATCCGTATCTGGACGAGGTGCTGACCATTGATAAAAAAGGCCGGGACAATAGTATCCTGGCGTTGTGCGCCTGTGCCCATAAGCTGAGCGAGATGCATTTTGATATTCTCATCAACCTGCATCCCAATGAGCGTTGTTCTTTCGTATGCGCTCTGACCAAGACCGGACAGCGGGTGGGAACCAGCCACAGTTTATTTAAACCGCTCTGGGATGTGTTTACCCCGCTGGACCGGAGTAAACATGCTGCGGATATGTATCTGGATGTGCTAAAACAGCTGGGCGTGGCGGAACCAAAACATCTGGGCCTGGAGATTTTTCCGGGGCCGGAAGCCACAGCGGCGGCCAATACTTTTTGGCAGGAGCAGGGCGTAGAGGTTATTGACCAGCTGATCGGATTTAATATCGGCAGCGCTGTGGAAACCAAACGCTGGGCGCCGGAGCGTTTTGCCCAGGTGGCGGACACTTTAGCCGGCCGCGGTTTCAAGATTGTCTTTTTTGGCGGCAGCATGGATGAGGAGATGGTGGCGGAAGCTACCGGTTTTATGCACAGCAAACCCATCCTGGCTACCGGACGTTTTACCATCGGGCAGTTAGCAGCGGCCATGCGCCGGTGCGCTCTCATTATCACTAATGACAGTGGTCCTATGCATGTGGCAATCAGCCAGAAGGTGCCCATCGTGGCTATGTACGGACCCAGTCATCCGGATTTGTACGGACCGTATACGGACCTGGCCACCATCGTCATGGCAGACCCGCCCTGTAACGGTTGCGCGGACGGGATGAAACACCACTGCGACGATATGCAGTGTATGACCAGGCTCACCGTGGATCAGGTACTGGCGGCTTGTGATTATTGGCTGTCTAAAGCGCCGGTAAGCGGTACGGGGATGGCGGGAAAGGAGTAATCGTGCAATTCTTACGTAATATCCAACAAGTCTTTAAACTATTCTGCTATCTCAATCTTATCATCATGATCTTTCGCTGGATCTTTATCGGCATTTTTGCCAGCCAGCTGAATACGGCAGGCGGTAGCGATCTGGCCGCCGCCTTCTGGTATGGACTCAGGATCACGTTAAAAACAGCGGGCGCTTTGGCTTTGCCGACTTTCGTGTTCTGCACTTTGCCGCAGCTCGTGCTTAAAAAATGGCCCGCCAACCGGCTACGCAAAATCTGGGGCGCTATTACGGTTATCTGCATGACATTTTTATTCATGGCCCGGATTCCCTTTTACAAAATTTTTAACGAGAGCTTTAACGTGATGCTGATTAACGGCATGAAAGATGACCAGCAGGCTATCGTGAGCACGGCGCTGCATGAATATCAGTTACTGCCGCGGCTTTTGGGCGTGATCCTTATCAGCGCCTTCCTGGTGTATGTTTTATGGTGCATCCTGGATTGGCCGGTGTGGGAACCTAAGCGGCATATCAAGGCGCTGTGCGCCGGGTTTGTGGTAGTATTTCCGGTTTTCTTTATCTTCTGCCGTTTTGGCGGCGCCTTTAACTCGGACAGCGGTATTCATTGGGAAAGTGCGGCCCGGACTAAATCTAATCTGTTAAATGAAGCTATCCTGGACGACGGGCAGGCTTTATACAGGGTGTGGAGTATTTATCGCCGTTCTTATGATGTTGCTACGCAAAAGATTACGCCGGAGCAGCTTAAGGACGATATAAAAATTTTAGGCGGCAACCCTGAGGCTGCTACTTTTGATGCAGCCTTTAGCAGGACCACGGCCGGTAAAAATTTACCTGCTAAACCCCGGAACGTGGTACTGATCCTGGGTGAAAACTACGCCGTGTGGCCGCTGCTGCCCCAGTATTTGAACCTGGGTCTGGCCAGCCAGGCGGAGTGGCTCAAGAATCAGGGTGCGTATACCTATCATTTCCTTCCTAATGGCAACGGAACCATGACCAGCCTGAACGGTTTTATAACCGGTCTGCCGGATGTAGGCCTGTATCCCAACTATCACCGGGAACATGCCGCGGATGTTTACGGCACCGGTATCGGCGCGCTGATGAAAAAAGCAGGCTACAAGACTTGTTTCTGGTACGGTGGCCTGAGCAGCTGGCAGGATTTGAAAGCTTTTACGCTCCGGGAAGGTTTTGACGAGTTCCACTGCGCTGACGAACTGCCGGAGCAGGGACAAAATTCCTGGGGTGTGCCGGATGAGGCGCTTTTTGCGGCTATCGAACGCTATATGGCCAAGGACACTCAGCCTGCGTTCCATTTTATCCTGACCACCAGCAACCATCCGCCATTTGAGTATGATGTGGACAGTAAGGGGTTTCCCAGGCAGGAAGTTGCGGCTAAGCTGCCGCCTTCCATCCCGCAGGATAAAGCGACCTTGAACCAGCTGGGGCATATCTGGTATGCGGACCAGGAAATTGGTAAGTTTGTGAAAAAGATTGGCGGCGCAGACACTTTGTTTGTCCTGACCGGCGATCACGGGGAACGTTTCAGTTTTGCCACCCAGGTCAGCCGCCAGGAGGAAAGCGGCGTGCCCTGTATCTTTTACGGCGCCGGGGTTACGCGGCAGCTGTTGCCGGACACTATGGTGGGCAGCCACCTGCAAATCCTGCCGGCTCTATGCGAATTACTTTTGCCGGCTGGCAGCACGTACTTGTCAATCTTGCCGCCCTTACAAAAATCAGACTGGGCTTTTAACCACCGGCTGGTTATTGAAAAAGGTAAGCTGGAATTAGAGAAGGACTTGCAGGATACACAGCATTTGCATATAATAAATGCGGCGCGCCAGGCAGGTGTATGGCGCATCTTAAACGGTAATAAGCTGCCGTAAGGCAGACTGTGATTGCCTGAGCGGTATGGAGGTTAGAAGATGACGGAAACCAAGCAGCCCCGGGGCATGGGGCATAAGGAATTTATAGAAGTAGCTGCCACCCTGGAACCTAAGCTTAGGGCCTGCGCAGATGTCAGCGGCCGGGATAAGGTGGATGCTCTGGAGGTGCTTCAGGCAGTCTGCCGTTCCGTGAAGGTGAACGGTACCCCGCAGCACGGTATAAAAAAGATAAAATTAAAAGCGGCCTTAAGGGTATATAGCAGCCTGGCTGCGGACAGGGAACATAACACGGAGCAGGAGCAGGCCGTGCTTAACGCCCTGGTCACGATTGCGGCTGCCGGAGCGCTGCCCAAATGACCGAACAGGATAAGATGCAGGCATCCCCCCGGGAAGCAAAACCGGAGACGGCGCCCAGGTTTGCCCATAAGAAAATTTTTGGCTTTGACTACGATGACAACGACACTATCAAGCTGCTCATCTATCTGGTGATCGGCGGAACTGCCGCCTTGTTTGAGTGGGGACTCTTCTGGGTCTTTAACCATTATGCCGGACTGCATTACGAAGCGGCTACAGCCTTGGCTTTCTTGTGTTCGACCATCTTTCACTATTGCCTGGGTAATATTTTTGTCTTTAACAGCGGCGCCCGTTACAAAAAGGGAACCGAGATCACGCTGGTACTTTTGGTCAGCGCCATCGGTCTGGGGTTCAACCTGCTGCTCATGTATATTTTTGTGGGCCTGTGCGGCTGGCACCCTATGCTGAGCAAGATGCTGGCCAGCGCTATCGTGGTAGTCTGGAATTATTTGTCTCGTAAAAAATGGATCTTTAAGGAAAGTTAAGAGGACGCATGGAGTACAAACAAGTTTATCCCGAGCAATTTCATAAGGTACTGTTCCTGATGAACAGAAATTCCGGCAAGCAGATTTTTGCCAGCATGATTTCCCGTGTGAATGAGACGGTGAAGTTATTGCGGCAGGCGCTGCCTCAGACCCGGGTAGACCTTTATGCCGTTTGGGAGTTTTCGGAACTGCCGGAGGTAGCCTACAGGGTGAAGCATGAAGGGTACGATTGGGTGATTATCGCCGGCGGCGACGGGACTATCAGGGCTATGATTGATTTGTTGCTGCACGAAGATTGTCATCCCTATATCAGTGTGTTCCCGGCGGGTACGGTTAATCTAATTGCCAAGGAATTATCTTTGTCTGCCGAACCTCAGAGATGGGTGCACCGGGCGAGCCGTGGTCTGGCACAGCCGATATATTTGGGCCGGGCTAACGGGAGTATCTTTCTGACAGTGGCGGGCGTAGGTTTTGATTCCCTGGTGGTGGACAACGTCAGCCTGCTGCAAAAGAAATTATTGTCCAAGTTTGCCTATCTGCTCACCGGCGGCGAGACCATGAGCCGGGAACTTTTAATCAGCCACTGGCGCTATGTGTTCCAGGTACAGCTGGACGGAGATCCTGTCTGGCATAAGGCGGCTTCGGTCATCGTAGGCAAGAGCCGGTACTATGCCGGACGCTACAATCTTTTTAGCGGCGCCGGGCTCAGCGACCCGTATCTGCATGTGGCTTTGTTCACCGGCAGCAAGCGGGCAGATTTTTTAAAGTATGCCACCTTGATTGCCATGGAGGCGCTCGGCAGCGATAAAAGTATTATCGTTAAAAAGACGAAGCGGCTGAAGATACGCTGCAATGAAGAAGAGTTCCCGGTGGAACTGGATGGAGACGCGGTGACTTCCACGCCTTTGACGCTGGAAATTATTGACGAACCTTGTTATTTTTTAGTCTGAGTGTCTGAGGGGTGCAAGCGAAAGATGCGTTTTTGGAATTGGTGCAGGAGTAAATGGCGGTGGCTGCTGCCGCTGCTTCTTTGCGCCGGCATTTATTATGCGGAAGAAGATGCCGCCTGGAATTTTTATAAATCGGTATCGCCTTTCCCCACAGAAGAATATTGGACGCATTTAGTTGATGGTTTACTGCGAGACTTTCTCCTTCTGGTAGTCGCAGGAATTTTGTATTTCCGCCGTAAAAGGATCCCGGACCGCATTGACCGTTATTGGCCGGTGGTGGTGACGGGACTTTTGTATTTAGTTTATGCGGCCTACATGATTGTCACCTTAAAGATGGATAAGGGTTTTTTAAGCGTGGTGGCTATCTTAACCGGGCTCAATAATAACCTGCTTATCGTTCTGTTAGCGGCTATGTTCTATCACAGGAATCCCGCCCTCTGGATGAAACGTATTTATTTTACGGTGTATCTGCTGGTGAACATCCTCATGGTCTGGGATGCCGTCTATTTCTGGCAGACTTCCATGCATGTGCAGAGCATCTTGTTCCGTAACTTTAATATTTACGCCATCGAAGGCGTCATGACTTCTTTTTCCTGGAACTTCGTGGGCGGCCTGGTGGAATTTATCCTGGTGCTGGTACTGTTGTTCCATGTGCCGTCTCGGCGCAAGCATAAACCCAATTTTGTCTGGTCCCTGTTGTGTATCGCTGCCTTCACCATGGTACTGAACCTGCTCTACAGTTCCGGCAAGCAGCTGAACGCTATCGTGTACAAGGCGTCAGGATTGTGGACCATTGAGCGGGTGCAAAAAAGCAAGGACGAGTACCGGGACCTGCTGGTGACTTCCATCGTGCCCAACATGGTGGAAAAAGCCGTTTTTAAAAAAGATAAGATTACCAGGCTGCATGTAGTGTTGAAAGAAAAGAAACTGTCTGAGCAGGACCAGGACACTTTGACCCGTCTGGGAATTTTGCGCACAGAAGCACCGGAACCTTTGCCGGCCCCGGCTTATGACCGGATTGTGATGCTGGTGCTGGAATCGGTGCACCGGGATTATATTCATACTTATAATCAGCGTATCCCGGAAGAAGCAACGCCTTTCCTGGACAGCCTGCTGAAGAAATATCCCCATATTGACCATTATTACACGTCGGCGCTGCCCACCACCGAAGGCCTGAATTCTACCTTCCGTTCCTTGTTCGTTTTTGATAACGACCTGCTGGGGCAGAAGCAGCCTTCGCTGTTCCGCAGTTTGGAAGCCAACGGTTATGACGGTTATTTTCTCAGCGCTTCCAGCCAGTATTATGATAACGAGTTTCATCAGTATCCTACCCAGTTCGGCATGAAAAATTATATAGCCCGGGAACAAATTGAAGAGATGGGGTTTACCGGTGCGTCCGGCTGGGGTTTCCATAACGATGTGATGTACGATGTGGCATTAAAGTATATGCAGGATTTGCGGGATCAGAAATATCTGCTGGTGACCAAGACTTTGGACATGCACCAGCCCTACCCGTATTACAAGACAGCCTGGAACGATACGCCTCTGTCTTTCCGCTCGGATCAGATTGTGACGATTCACGGCATGTACTGGGTGGATTGCACCCTGAAAGCTTTCTTTGAGGAAGCGCAAAAGCAGGGCTTGATGGATGACCGTACGCTTTTCATCATCACCTCTGATCATAATCCCCATTCCGGCGGCGAATATATGAACCTTGTTCCCAAAAGCGAGGACCGCCAGAGCATCGCGCCTATACCTATCATCTTTGTAGCTAAGAATTTAGCGCCGCTGGCAAATATTCGTCCGGACATGTACGCCAGTCAGGTGGATCTGGCGCCGACGCTATTGTGCCTGGAAGGTATTAAGCCGCCGGAACGTTTCTTTGGCCGCAACCTGTTGCAACAGTACAGCGGTCCGGAATATGCGTTAGGATTTTTTGGCGACAAGGCTTATTATTATTCCCAGAATTTTAATTTTGTGGACAAGGTGGACGAACCGTATCCTGCTCATGATTATGAGGATGCTATGGCTAACTATATCATGTACACGTATTATCAGAGCTCGCTGAATTAAAAAAGGGAGGCACCAACGTGTCTGGCGTTACAATTTTTCTTGAACATTTGCAAAGCTATCACGCGCCGGGAGTTTTTAATCCCTGGGCGGATTACGATCCGGTGTACGACATTTCACCGGCTGCGCCGCACATTCGTGCCGCCAATCTTCAGTGCTACCTGGAACTCAGGACCGGCGCCCATTATCTTTTTATCGCCGAAGGTCTGGGTTATCAGGGCGGACATTTTTCCGGCATGGCCATGACCTCGGAACGCATTTTGCTGGGGCACCATCCGGAAATAAAGCCGGAAGAAGTTTTGGGAACCTGGCACTATGAGCGCACCAGTAACCCGGCCTGTGAACTTTTAAAAGCGACGCAGCGGGAACTGGGTTTTAACGAGCCTACCGCCACGGTAATGTGGGAAACTTTGCACCGTCACGGTCTGGCTACTTTTGACGCGGTGCTGTGGAATATTTTTCCGTTCCATCCATACAAAAAAACAGGGCTGCTCACAAACCGCACCCCTGAAAAGACTGAACTGGACACAGGTATCGTTTATGCCCGGGAACTATTGCAAATTTTACCGGCGGGCTGCCAGGTGGTAGCCATCGGACGCAAGAGCGCCGATACTTTGGCCCGCTACGGGGTCAGGAGCGTAGCGGTGCCGCATCCGTCTATGGGCGGCGCCAATAAATTTAAGGCAGCGGTGGCAGAATTATTTGCGGAAAGGACTACGTGATGGGTTTAGCGGAACTTTTTTTATTAGCAGTCAGCCTGTCCATGGATGCGTTTAGCGTTTCCGTGTGCGGCAGCATGGCTCTCCAGCCGGAGTCGCGTACCAAAGGCGCCCTGAGTTTTGGCTGCTGGTTTGGTGGTTTTCAGTTTCTGATGCCTGTCATCGGCTACTATGCCGCGCAGTTGGTTGCAGAGTATATTACCGCCTACGACCATTGGATTGCCTTTATCCTTTTGTGTTATATCGGCATCAACATGATCAGAGAAAGCGGCGGCTCCTGCGAGATCGTCCATGCTTATAGTTTTAAGAAGATGCTGACACTGGCCGTGGCCACCAGCATTGATGCCCTGGCGGTAGGCGTCAGCTTTGCCTTTTTAAAAGTTAATGTCTGGACCAGTTCTCTCCTTATCGGCATCACCACTTTCTGTTTCGCCTTTGTGGGCGGCCTCCTGGGCTTCAAAGTCGGGGAACGTTTCCGTACTCAGGCCGAGATTGCCGGCGGCGCGGTTTTGTGTTTGCTGGGCCTGAAAATCTTGTTAGAAGGCTTAGGTTTGTTATAAGATTAAGAATTCAAAAACTCCACCGTTTAACACGCTGTGTGCGATTCTCTACGCGGTGCCCGGTTCGGAAAACCACCGAACCGACCGCTGTGATTCAGACGCACCGCTTAGTTAAACGGTGGGGTTTTTCTATACTCAGACCTAAAAAAGTCCCTCAATTGACTAACGCATACAGCGCGTCAACTGAGGAACCTTTGTCTTACTTGCCGGTTTTCAGTTCCGTCCAATATTTATCGTACATAGAAATCGCATTGCCGATATCATGCAGCCATTCACCCTTGGCTATGTTGGCGTTGGCAACCTTGAGCATGGGGTTGTTCAGGGTAGCGGCATTCATCTTGGGCCAGGCTTTCTCATTGGGGTTAGGAACCCGGATGTAGTTAAAGTTCTTGGCGCTTACATCAGGGTCGTACATGTAGTTGATAAAGGCCAGGGCCAGTTCCTTATTCTTGCAGCCTTTAGGAATAGCCATGTTATCTGCCCAGATCAAGGTACCTTCCTTAGGTACCGCAAAGTTAATATTCTTATTATCGGTGTAACAATAAGCGGCATCACCGGACCACATCTGACCGATCCAGGCCTCTTCGGCGATGAATTTCTGCTTGATGTTCTCGGTATCATAAGCCAGCACGTTGCTGTTCAAGGCTTTCAGATCCTGGAAGGCTTTGCCTACCTGAGCCGGGTCGGTGCTGTTATTAGACCAGCCGTTCTTTTTCAAGGCAAAGCTGAAAGCTTCGCGGCAGTCGTTTAACAGGATGACATGGCCCTTATATTCCGGTTTCCACAGGTCTGCCCAGGAAGTGGGAGCCTCTTTGACAAATTTTTGGTTGTACACGATACCGGTAATGCCCCAGACATAAGCCAGGGAGTACTCTTCGTTGGGGTCATAAGCCGGATGCTGCAAATCTTTGGTGATATTGGCAGCATTAGGAAGCTTGCTCTTATCCAATTTTTCCAGCATGTCCAGCTTGATCATGGTGGTCACCATGTAATCGGACGGCTGGATGATATCGAACTGAGCGCCGCCGGCCTGCATCTTGGCCAGCAGTTCCTCGTTGTTGGAGTACACGTCGTAGGTTACCTTGCAGTTGAACTTCTTTTCAAAGTCTGCGATAACCTCGGGCGCATAGTAATCCGCCCAGCTATAAATGTTCAGGACTTTTTTGTCACCACTGGCGCCGCCTTTTTTATCGCCGCCGCCGCAGCCGGAGAGTAAGAGAATGGACCCGGTGATGATAGCTGCTAACAGTAAGCCTCGTTTCTTCTTCATAAAAATTCCTCCCTCGTTTTTAAAAGTTTATTTACCCGTCTTTAATTCTGTCCAGGCCTTATCGTACATCGGTAAAGCGTCGCCGATGTCTTTCAGCCATTCGCCCTTGGTGATATAATCTTTCGCAGCTTTCAGGAAAGGATCATTATTATATTCTTTGCTGTGGTACTGTTCAGATTTTTCGTTGGGGTCATTGTAGCCGATATATTCATAGTTCTTGGCACTGACCTCCGGGTCGTACAGGTAGTTAATAAATTTCTCGGCCAGTTCCTTGTTTTTGCTGCCCTTGGGAATGGCAAAAGTGTCTGCCCAAATAGTAGCGCCTTCCTCAGGAATCACAAAGCCGATATTTTTATTATCCTTGTAGGTGAAGTACGCGTCGCCGGACCACATGGTACCAATCCAGGCTTCTTCCGCGATAAACTTTTGCTTGATGGTGTCCGTATCAAAAGCCAGGATATTGGGCATAAGTTTTCGCAGATCCTTTAAAGCGGTCTGTACTTCGGCGGGGTTGGTGCTGTTGTTGGAATAACCGTGCATCTTTAAAGCCATGCCCAGGACTTCGCGGCTGTCGTTTAAGAGAATCAGCCGGCCTTTATAAGCCGGGTTCCATAAATCGTGCCAACTCTTGGGCGTATCCTTGACAAACTTTTTGTTGTAAGCGATGCCGGTAACACCCCAGGTGTAGACTACGGAATATTTACCTTCGGGATCAAAAGACGGAGCCCGGAGGGCGGGGATGATACCTTTGGTGTTAGGCAGGGCCTTGGCATCCAAAGGTTCCAGCAGCCTCAACTTGATCATGGTGGCTACCATGTAGTCGGAAGGCTGGATCACATCGTAACTGGAGCCGCCGGCCTGAATCTTGGCCAGCAATTCTTCGTTATTGGCAAACACATCGTAATTAATCTTGCAGTTATACTTTTTTTCAAAAGCTGCCAGGACCTCGGGATTAAAATTGTCTGCCCAACTGTACAAATTTAAGGTTTGTTGTTGACTGGAGGGGGCAGACTTGGAGGGTGTACCGGATGGACCGGTACTGCATCCTGAAAGGAGCGCGAGCAGCAGGAACAGCAAGAGGGAAACATACTTTTTCATTTTCTGGTAATCCCACCTTTCCTTAAATATTAAATTGTAAAGCTTGGACTTATTCTTCCTGGCTATGATGATGATGCCGTGGTTGTAAGATTTCGGCGAGGACGACCATGGAAACGGTCGCGCACATCATTAAGGTTGAGAGGGCGTTAATCTCGGGCGAGATACCCCGCTTAACCATGGCGTAAATATACAGCGGCAGGGTCGTAGAATTAGGACCGGCCACGAAGAAGCTGATAACAAAGTCATCGATGGAAAGCGTAAAGGCAATCAAGGCGCCGGCGATGATACCGGGCATGATCAGCGGCAGGGTAATGTAGCGGAAAGTCTGCCAGGGTGTGGCATACAGATCGCTGGCCGCCTGCTCCAAATCGTTACGCATACCTTCCATGCGGGCGCCGACGGTAATAACTACGAAGGACACGCAGAAGGTGATATGGGCCAGGATCAAAGTCGGTTTGCCCAGAGGCAGATGCGCCTGGGAAAATAACACCAGCAGCGACAGACCCATAACAATTTCCGGGATCAGGATGGGCAGATACACCAGACCGTTGATCACTGCTTTAAATTTATAGCGATAACGGTGCAGGGCAATGGCTGCCGTGGTACCTAAAGCCGTAGAAATAATCGTAGAGAAAAAGCCGATGATGAGGGTATTGGTCAAAGCTTCCAGTACCCGGGTATTTTGGAACAAGGCCTGATACCATTTTAAGGTGAAGCCGGTCCAGACGGCGTTGATACGGGAATCGTTAAAAGAATACAGGGCCAGGATGATCAACGGCAGATACAAGAACGCCAGCACGGCCAGAGAATAAGCCAGCAGTACGGAACTACGCCACGTCTTTTGCATCGTCAGCGCCTCCCTTCTGGGTATTCAGGACTTTGTAATACAGCATGATGAGTAACAGAGACAGTACGGCCAGGACGATGGACAAAGCGGAGCCGAAAGGCCAATCCCTGGCAGACAGGAACTGGTTCTGAATCAGATTGCCGATAAGGGCGGATTTAGCGCCGCCCATCACGTCCGGGACTACGAACATGCCCAGGGAGGAAATAAAGACCAGGATGGTTCCGGCCGCAATACCCGGCATGGTTAAAGGCAGGGTAATCTTACGGAAAGCTGTCATGGGAGCAGCGCCTAAATCAGCCGCCGCTTCCAGGAGACGCCGGTCCAGTTGTTCGATAGAAACGTAAATGGGCAGCACCATGAACGGCAGCAGGGCGTAAATCATGCCCAGCATCACGGCGCCTTCGTTGTATAACATCTGCAAAGGCGTGGTGATCAGACCCAGTTTTAATAAAATCGTGTTGATGACGCCCTGGCTTCTTAAGATGATGACCCAGGCGTAAGAACGAATTAAAAAGTTAATCCAGAAAGGGGCCATAACAATAACCAGGCCCGGCTGCTGCCATTTTTTAGGCAGCTTGGCGATGGACCAGGCTATAGGATAACCCATCAGGATGGTAGCCACAGTGGTCACGAAAGCTACCACCAGGGTCTGGCCGAAGATGGAGATATATAAAGTTTCCGCGAACCTCTGGTAGTTACTAAAGGTCCAGTTAAAAACCACCTGTCCATACGGTGTACGGCTGGCGAAAGAAACTGCTACGACGATGAGCATGGGGATAATGAAGAAGATGCACAGCCAGAGCACGGTAGGAGCTACTAAAAGTTTCCCGTTCTTCATTGTTCTACCTTCACCCCGTCCCGCTCATACCACCAGATACCGACGCGGTCGTCCACCTTCCAGCGTTTCACGTCGTCAAAATACTGATACGCTACGACGACCTGGTTAGAGTTGTCCAGACGAATAAAGACTTTATCAATGGTGCCATAGAAGACGATATCCACCACGCTGCCAAAAAATTGAGGTGCCGGATGCTGCGTTTCTTTACCTTCCGCGCAGTCTTCTTCCAGGCAGAGGTTTAGTTTTTCGGGGCGCAGGGCGTAGACGCTGTCACCAATCTCAAAGAAATTACTTTCACCGATAAACTTGGCGACAAATTTATTCTTAGGCTGATGATAAATGGCATCCGGGTGACCGTCCTGCTGGATGATACCCTTATTCATGACCACGATGCGGTCACTCATGGTGAGAGCTTCTTCCTGGTCATGAGTTACGTAAATAAAAGTTAAACCCAGGCTGCGCTGCAGATTTTTTAATTCCAGCTGCAGTTTTTTACGCAGCTGGTAATCCAGGGCGCCCAGGGGTTCATCCAATAGCAGTACCTTGGGATTGTTGACCAGGGCACGGGCGATGGCCACACGCTGTTGCTGACCGCCGCTCATCTGTTGGGGCCGGCGCTCGCGGAATTCTTCCAGCTGGGTCAGGTACAGGACCTGGGAAACGCGTTCCGCCGCTTCTGCTTCGGGAACTTTTTTCATCTTCAAACCAAAATAAATATTTTCTTCAACATTCATGTGCGGAAACAGGGCGTAGTTCTGAAACACCATGTTCACATCGCGTTTATAAGGAGGCAGGTGGGTCACATCCTTACCATCCAGGACAATCTTACCGGTGGTAGGAGTTTCCAGACCTGCAATCATACGTAATAAAGTGGTTTTACCACAACCGGAGGGACCCAAAAGGGTCAAAAATTCCCCATCATTAATCGAAAGATTCAGGGTGGGGATGATTAAATTGGCACCAAACTTTTTGGTGATGCCTTCCAGTTGTATCATCTGCTCCATTTTGCGCTTGTCACAACCTTTCTTTGCCTAAATTAAAAAACTACATTCTAAATCACTTTATTATATCCATAAAGCCTGTGAATATCAATAAATATTTTTAAAAGTTTACAGATTCTTCCCGGGGGCGGAGTATATTTTGGCCGGGGTTTGTTATATAATAGGTATAAAAGTGGCAGGGCGGCTGCCTGGAAGCCAAAACGGCGGCATAAGGTGTGCACGGTATGGCGGAACCAGGTGGTAACACCGAAAGGAGTTTGCATTATGCTGAACAAAGCTTTTATAGAATTTTTGTATGAGGCGGCGCATATCCAGCGCTGGAACGATCATATCCGTCCGGGCGGGTTTACGGAACTGGATAAGCAGGCACATAAGATGATGATCCTGTATGTGCTGGCGCGTTACGAGGAACAGGACCATGGCGCCAAGATTAACTGGAAGGTTTTGGCTGAAGGCGGCATCATGGAATTCTTGCACCGCATCGTGCTGACAGATATTAAGCCGCCGATTTTTCACGAGCTGATGCGGGTACACGGCCACGAATTAAACCAGTGGGTCTTTAACGAGCTGGAGACTTTACTAAATTCGGTGGATCCGGCCTTCTTTAAGCGGATGCAAAAATATTTTAACGAGCCGGATTACTATCCCCTGGAGAAAAAACTGCTGAGTGCGGCGCACTATCTGGCCACCCAGTGGGAATTTAACATCATCTACCATTTTAACCAGGGCATCTACGGCGTGGAAGAGACACGGGCCGCCATTGCCAACGAGATTGAGGATCATTACGATCTGGCCGGCGTGCAAAAACTGGCGCTCCACGGCAAGACCAGCAAGTTCGTGGACCTGGTAGGGCAGCTGCGTTTCCAGAAACGCTGGGCCCAATCGCCCCGCGTCCCGGAAACTTCCGTCATGGGTCATGTGCTTATCGTGGCTATCCTGGCTTATTTTTGCTCCGTCCAGATTGGCGCCGACGACGACAGGATTGCGAATGATTTTTTGTGCGGTTTGTTCCACGATCTGCCCGAAGTTTTAACCCGGGATATTATCTCGCCGGTAAAACGTTCTATCAAAGGGTTGGACAATCTGATCAAACAGATTGAGAAGGAACAGGTTTCAGAAAAATTATTGCCGCTGCTGCCGGCGGCCTGGCATCAGGATATTAACTACTATACAGAAAATGAATTTGCTAACAAGTGCCGCCTGGACGGGCAGATGCAAATTTTTACAACAGAAGAAGATTTAGCCAAGTTCCTGCGGGAGCACCGGGGCCATGTGACGAAAGTGGTGGACGGTTCCATCCTGAAAGGCTGCGATCATCTGGCGGCTTTCGTAGAAGCCTATCTTTCTGCGGTGGAGCACGGCATCACTTCCAAACATCTGCGTAACGGTATGGAGGAATTGAGTACCATGTACCGGGGCAAAGTTGTCGGCGGTGTGGACTTTGGCCAAATTTATGCGGAGTTTCAGAGGCGCAAATAAAGCAAATAAATATGAGAGAAATATGGAAATAACTGTTTAAGGTGTTACATATTATAGACATTATTGAGGGAATAGAGTATAATATTTTTAGCAGGAAGTCGCTATTTTATTTTAAAGGAGGAGATTAACATGGGACTTTTTGAACAATCTCAAATTCCACTGAAAGCGGCCATTAAGGCTATGAAGCTGGACCCGGGCGCTGCTGCGATCGTCGAGCATCCCGAACGTCTGCTGGAAGTTAGTATTCCTGTGAAGATGGATGACGGCCACGTAGAAGTATTTACCGGCTATCGTTGCCAGCACAGTACGGTTATGGGACCGGCTAAGGGCGGCGTTCGTTATCATCAAAACGTGAATGCGGATGAAGTCAGGACCTTAGCTTTCTGGATGAGCTGCAAGTGTGCGGTTGCCGGTCTGCCTTATGGCGGCGGCAAGGGCGGTATTATCGTAGATGTTTCCAAGTTGTCTGAGCGTGAATTGGAAGCTTTGACCAGAGGTTACATTGATAAGATTGCTTTCTTTATCGGCGAGAAGTTAGACATTCCTGCTCCGGACATGAACACCAATGCTAAGATCATGGGCTGGATGATGGATGAATACAGCAAGATTAAAGGCCAGTTTGAACCGGGCTTCATTACCGGTAAAGACTTGTCCGTAGGCGGCAGCCTGGGACGTACGGCAGCTACCGGCCGCGGCGTGGTAACCGCCGGCGTGGAAGCTTTGAAGGTTAAGAAGATTAACCCCAAGAAAGCTACCTGCGCTGTACAAGGTTTTGGTAACGTTGGCAGCTGGACGGCTAAACTGGCGCATGACGCCGGTTTAAAGGTTGTAGCAGTTTCTGATGTTTACGGCGCTATCTACAATCCTAAGGGTTTTGATCCTTACGATCTGGAAGCTCATGTTAAAAAGACCGGCAGCGTTGTTAAGTACAAGGGCAGCAAAGCCATTTCTAACGAAGAACTGCTGGAGCTGGAGGTTAACGTCCTGTTCCCCTGCGCAATGGAAGGCCAGATCACCAAGGCGAATGCAGCCAAGATTAAGGCTAAGATTATTTGCGAAGGCGCTAACGGTCCTACCACTCCGGATGCTGACAAGATCCAGGACAAGAATGGCGTACTGCTGATTCCGGATATCCTGGCTAACGGCGGCGGCGTAACCGTTTCTTACTTCGAATGGGTACAGAACCTGTATCGTTATTTCTGGACCGAGGAAGAAGTTATTGAGAAACAAACGGCTTTGATGGTTAAGGCTTTCAAAGAAGTTTATGCTCTGGCTGTAGAGTATAAGGTCAGCATGCGTGTAGCTGCTTATATTTCTGCTCTGAGCCGTATCACCAAGGCTATGAAGAATCGCGGCCAGTTCTAAAAAATTAGTTGAAGAAGACCTGCGGTCCGGTACTGCGGGTCTTCTTTTTTGCTTGTAGAAAACCGGGCGGCACCCAAAGATGGCCCTCGCAAAAATATTTTGCTAAAGCCGTTGACAGTGACTGGTGACGGTGCTAAAATTGTAAACACGGGCCGATAAAGACCTGAAAACATAAATTTGTGTTACTTTGTTAGGGGGAAAGAAAATTATGGCTGTTAAATTTGCCAAGAGAATGGAACGCATGCAAGCGTCCGAGATCAGAGAACTGTTAAAACTGACGGCTCAACCGGATATTATTTCCTTTGCCGGCGGTCTGCCCGCACCGGAATTATTCCCGGTAGAAGATATCGCGAAGGTTTCTCATGACCTGGTTTTAAAAGAAGGCCGCCAGCTGTTGCAATACGCTACGACAGAAGGCCGTCCTACTCTGCGCGCCAAGATTGCTAAGCGCATGCAGGAAAAATATAATACGCCTGCTGACGCCAATGATATTTTAATCACCACGGGTTCTCAGCAATGTCTGGATTTTGCCGGCAAGCTGTTCCTGGATCCCGGTGATGTGGTGCTGTGCGAGAGCCCCTCTTATCTGGGCGCTATCAACGCTTTCAATGCTTATGAGCCGGTGTTCAAAGAAGTGCCTACCGACAAGGAAGGCATCATTCCGGAAGAACTGGATAAGATCCTGGCTACTACGCCGCGCTGCAAATTTATTTATGTAATTCCTGAATTCCAGAATCCTACCGGTATCAGCTGGACTATCGAGCGCCGTAAGAAATTCATGGAAGTCATTAATAAATACGATCTGCCGGTCCTGGAAGATGATCCTTACGGAGAGCTCCGTTATGATGGCAAGATGTCTCCGACCTTAAAGTCCATGGATACCAAAGGCCTGGTTATGTTCCTGGGCACTTTCTCCAAGATTTTCTGCCCCGGTCTGCGTTTAGGCTGGATTTCCGGTAAGCATGAGTTCGTACAGGAATTCGTGAAGATTAAACAGAGCGCCGACCTGCACACCAGTAACTTTGACCAGGGTGTGGCCGATGCCTATATGGATAACTGCGACCTGGATGCCCATGTCAAAGAGATTATTGCACTGTACAAACATCGCCGCGATTTAATCCTGGAGTGTATGGCTAAGGAATTCCCGCAAGGCGTGGAATTTACTCATCCGCAAGGCGGTTTGTTCCTGTGGGTAACCCTGCCCAAGGGATGCAGCGCCAAAGCTGTGTTCACCAAGTGCATCGAGATGAAGGTAGCTGCCGTTATCGGCGGCGCTTTCTATCCCAACGGCAAGTCCGTCCGCAGCCTGCGCGTTAACTTCTCCAACATGCCGGACGACCGGATCAAGGAAGGTATTGCCCGCATGGCTAAAGCCATTAAGGAATGCCTGTAATTTAAAATTTTTCAACGGTAAGTTACCTGCGGGTAGCTTACCGTTTTTAGTTTGTATGGTATAATAGTACACAGAAAATTTTTAGGGCAGCGAGGTAGATCATGGCAGATAAATTTTTGGTGGTAGACGGCAGCAGTTTGATTCACAGGGCTTTCTTTGCCCTGCCGCCCCTCATGACGGGGAAAGGGGTGGCCACCGGTGCGGTGTATGGCTTGTGCAATATGCTGCTGCGGCTGTTAAAAGAAGTACAGCCCCGTTATATGGCTGTGGCCTTTGATAAATCCCGGGTCACCTTCAGGACCAAAATGTTTGCCGAGTATAAGGGACAGCGCAAACCGACGCCGCCGGATTTAAAATCTCAGTTTCCTCTGGCCATGCAGGTGCTTAGCGCACTGAATGTACCGGTACTGGAACTGGACGATTATGAGGCGGACGACATCATCGGCACTCTGGCAGAGCATGCTCAAGATAAGGTGGAAGTTATCGTGGTCACCGGTGACCGGGACGAGCTGCAACTGTTAAACGAGCATACCAGTGTGTATTATACCAAGCGCGGTATCAGTGATATCAAGACTTATACGCCGGCGGTTTTTGCCGAAGAATATGCGGGACTGGCGCCTAAGCAGCTTATCGACCTGAAAGGGTTGATGGGGGATGCCTCGGATAATATTCCCGGCGTCCAGGGCGTAGGACCCAAGACGGCACTGAAATTAATTTGCCAGTATGGCAGCGTAGAAAATGTGCTGGACCATACGGACGAAGTGGCCGGTAAAAGTTTAAAAGCTAAACTGGTCGAGCATAAGGACAGCGCCCTTTTGTCTAAGCAGCTGGCCACGATTTGTTTGACGGCGCCGGTGGATCTGGAGTTAGAAAAGTATCAGCTGCAGGGAGTTAAGGCTGAGGCCGAAGCTTTGCTGCACGATTTAGAATTTAGAAATTTGTATGCCCGTTTCGCCGCGCTGTTGGGAAATCCGGGCAGTAAAATTGCTTTTGCCAACATGCAGGGCACAACTGAAATTGCTAACGCTCCGGGCGAAACAGAAAACGCAAACGGCAACGCGCAGGACCAAAACGCCACCGGAAATTTGTTTAGCCACACAAAAAAGCAAAACGCCGCTGCGGATGGTCCAAGAGCAAAACAAACGGCCGGCGGCGAAGTCGATTTGTTCAGTTTGTTTGCTAATGCTGAACCGGCAGCGCCGGCGGAAAAAATACTTACTACCGTGGCAGCGGCAACCGAAATCCTGGAACCGCTGGCGCATCAGCAGGAGCAGGTGTGGATCCTGGCCACGGAAAGCGGCGCGCTTCCGGATTTGCAATTTGGCAGCGTGGCTTTTTGTGCCGGAGGGCAAGCTTATGTTTTGGAGGGCGCTGCCCTGCCGATTTTTAGCCACTGGCTGGGAACGGCATCATGTCCCAAGGGGACACTGGACAGCAAAACGCTTTACCGGGTAGCCTTGTGCCAAAAAGAACAGCCTCTCCATCTGGTGGACGATGTAAGCATTGCGGCCTATCTGGATAATCCGGGCCAGACAGACTACAGTTTAAAAAAACTTGTGGAGACGTATCTGATTGGCGAGCTGCCGGCCACGGTAACAGCGCTGCCCAAGGTGGCGGCGGCGCTGACGGAACAGCTGGCCTTTAAACATTTGACGGAACTGTACCGCGGGCTGGAACTGCCTTTAGTGCCGGTGCTGGCCAAGATGGAACTGGCCGGCGTGACGGTAGATGCGGAGCTGCTGGAAAATAAGGATAAGGAATTTGCCTTAAAGTTAGCCAACCTGGAAGCCCAGGCTAAAAAAGAAGCCGAGGATGAGAATTTTAATCCCCAGTCTCCCAAACAGCTGGGTGCTATCCTGTTTGAAAAATTACAACTGCCGGTAATCAAGAAAACTAAGACCGGTTATTCCACGGATGTGTCGGTGCTGGAACAGTTGGCAGGGCAGCATCCTCTGGTGGATACTATTTTGCAGTACCGGATCTTGGCTAAACTTTATTCCACCTATCTGGAAGGATTAAAGCCGCTGCTTAATAAAAAGACCGGCCGGGTGCATACTCATTTCCAGCAGTTGGTAACGGTGACGGGGCGCTTGTCCAGTACGGACCCCAACCTGCAAAATATTCCCACCCGTACGGAAATCGGCCGGGGCATCCGGGAACTGTTCGTGCCGGGACCGGGTTACGATTATTTGATGAGTTGCGATTATTCCCAGATTGAGCTGCGCATCCTGGCCCATATTGCCCAGGATCCGCTGCTGATAGAATCTTTCCGTACCGGTCAGGACGTGCATGCCCGTACGGCAGCGGAAGTTTTTGGCCTGCCGCTGGAGCAGGTGACGCCGGAACTGCGGGGACGGGCCAAGGCTGTCAACTTTGGCATCGTCTACGGTATCAGCGATTTTGGCCTGGCCAAACAGATTGGCTCCAGCCGTAAGGAAGCGGCGCAGTTTATCGAAAGTTATTTTGCCAGATACCAGGGTGTCAAAAAATACATGGAACAGTCCGTGGAGCTGGCACGCAGCCAAGGCTATGTGACCACGCTCTTAGGTAGGCGGCGCTATCTGCCGGACATCCGCAGCAGTAATTTTAACCGGCGTAACTTTGCGGAGCGAACCGCTATGAATACGCCCATTCAGGGCACGGCGGCGGATATCATGAAGCTGGCTATGCTGAAGGTGGACGCGGCGCTCAAAGAGGCCGGCGTTAAGAGCAGGGTACTGCTCCAGGTGCACGATGAACTGATCCTGGAAGTCACCACTGCTGAGAAGGAACAGGTCGGCGCTATGGTGCAAAAGGCCATGATGGAAGCCTTTAAGTTGGACGTGCCGCTTTTGGCCGCTGTGACTTTTGGTAAAAACTGGGCGGAAGCCGCGGAATAACAAGCGCAGGGTGAGAACTGAAAAAGTATAGGTTTTAAGAAACAACAAGATAAATCACGAACGATAAAAGCTGGGGCGCCGTTGACGCCGCCACAAAGGAGCGATAACCATGCCGGAATTACCGGAAGTAGAACAGGTACGCAAGACTTTGATCCCTCATGTGGTAGGACATAAAATTTTAAAGACAGAAGTGTTTTTGGACCGTCTGGTGCAGTATCCCGCGGTGCCGGCTTTTATGCAGGGCACGGAGGGGAAAACCATCCGGGCCATTAACCGCCGGGGTAAATATCTGCGCCTGGAACTGGGAGACGGCTTATTTATTCTTGGTCATCTGCGCATGACGGGGGCTTTGATTGCCCTGTCGGCCAGCGCACCCCAGCCGCCTTATGCCAAGTTAAAATTTACTTTGGACGGGGATGAAAATTTATGGTTCACGGATATCCGGACCTTTGGCACATTGTATCTTTTGCAGGATGGTGGCAGCTATAAGGTCAACGGCTACGAGACTTTGGGGCCGGAACCTTTGAGCAAGGAATTTACGGTGGCTTATTTAGAGCCGCTGGCCCACAAAAGCCGCAAGCCCGTCAAAACTTTTATCCTGGACCAGACGGTGATTGCCGGTCTGGGTAATATTTATGCGGACGAGAGCCTGGCTTTGTCCAGGATTATGCCGACCAGGGTGGCGAATACTTTGAGCCGAGAAGAACTGACGGTGTTGCATGAGGCTATCAATAAGGTGATTGCCCAGGGCATCGCCAATCACGGCACCACTTTTAGAAATTATCAGGACGGCGACGGCAAGAAAGGCGACAACCAGAATCATTTGCTGGTATACAGCCGCAAAGGACAGCCCTGCAGGTTCTGTGGCACGACTTTGGTGCAAATTAAGGTAGGCGGACGGGGAACGGTGTACTGCCCCCAGTGCCAAAAATAAATAGCAGTGCAGGAAAGAGAGCCGCAGCTACTGAAAAAGTTGGCCGGCGTGCTTTCTGGTACCGGTAGTAGCATCAGGTTTGACATTGTGACAGCTAAACTAAATTATCCTGACTGACTAAGTCTTAGTAAGAGGAGCAGTTTTAAAGATGATCAAGATAGGTCTGACCGGAGGCATCGCTTCCGGAAAAAGTGTAGTCACGCAATATTTGCGGGACCTGGGCGCACCGGTTTTTGATGCGGATGCAGCCAGCCGCCGGGCTGTGGCTAAAGGAACGCCTGGTTTGCAGCAGGTGCTGCAGGTCCTGGGATCGGAGTATGCCACGCCGGACGGAAATCTGGACCGGCCCAGGGTAGCAGCCAAAGTGTTTCATGATCAGGCCGCCAGAAAAAAACTGGAAGCGGTTATCCATAAAATTGTATGGCAGGAAGCTACGGCTTTTATAAAACAGGCGGCCGCTCAGGGCAGCCGGGTGGTTTTTCTGGATGTACCGCTCCTCATTGAATGCGGCTGGCAGGATCAGGTGGACCAGGTGTGGCTGGTCAGCCTGCCCAGGGAAGAACAGGTGCGGCGTGCCATGTTGCGTGATGGAACCAGCGCAGCCCAGGTGGAAGCCAGGATTGGGACGCAGCTAAGCCTGGAAACCAAGAAAAAATTTGCGGATTTGGTTATTGACAACAGCGGCAGTTTAGGCAATACTAAGAAACAAGTCGCAGCCGCCTGGGAAAAGTTACAGGCCGGTAAGTTGTAGTTTAGGGAGCAGGGCTTTGAAAAGACGCAGACGTAAAAAGTCTTCGAATAAAGGTTGTCTGGTTGTGCTGGCAGTATTTATCATGCTGCTGGTTTTCACCGGATGGCGGATCTGGCGCAGTGATTTTGTGCAGATGCATTTTATTTATCTGTGGCCGTACCAGAATGAAATATTAACTTATAGCAAACGCAACGATATCGATCCTTTTTTGGTGGCAGCTATCATCAAGAACGAAAGTGCTTTTGAACGCAGCGCCGTTTCTAAGGTGGGAGCTATCGGCCTGATGCAGCTGATGCCGGAAACGGCTCACTGGATTGCAGGGCAGATGGGTCTGACCAGATTCGATACTCAGGACCTGTACCGGACGGATGTAAATATCCGTATGGGCTGTTGGTACGTTTCAGAACTGAAGCACGAGTTTCATAACAATATGGTGCTGCTCATGATCGCGTATAATGCGGGCAGGGGCCAAACCCATACCTGGATGGAAGCTAACCACTGGGATTATGATTTTGGCAGCATCGACAGGATTCCTTATCCGGATACGAAAAAGTATGTGGGTGCGGTGCTAAGGGATAGGGATGAGTATTATCGTTTGTATAAGAACGAGATTGAGAAAAAAAGTCCTTGACGGGGTTTTAAAGTTATGCTAATATAACACTGTCGCTATTGAGTCCAACAAGCGGTTGTGGCGGAACGGCAGACGCACCAGCTTGAGGGGCTGGCGGGGAAACCCATGCGGGTTCAAATCCCGCCAACCGCACCAAACTTTGGTTGCACAACCGGGATTCAAAAGCAAACCACGCGGTAGTGGCGGAACGGCAGACGCGCTAGCCTCAGGAGCTAGTGGGGGTTGACCCCATGGAGGTTCAAATCCTCTCTACCGCACCAAAATTTAATGCACATAAGTTGACATCCTAATCTTGGAGTTACCAGGGTTGAGGATGTTTTACTTTCTGAAGGGAAATTAGTTAAAAAATCTTAGCATACGGGAGGACGAAAAAGATGTGGCAGAAGAGATTTGTGGCAGGTGTACTGGCTTTGACCTTAGCAGTTTTAGCAGCCGGTTGCGGCGGCGCGGATAAAAAAGCGGCTGATCCTAAGACCGGGACACCGGCGAAAGTTTTGCGGATTGCGACTAATGCGACCTATGTTCCTTTTGAATTTAAGGACAAAGAGGCAACGGGCAAGGATTCTGATTACAAAGGTATAGAAATTGATATGGTCAAAGAAGTTGCCCACCGCCTGGGCATGGAAACCAAGATGGAGAACATTCCTTTTAACGGCATCATCCCGGCAATTTTATCCAAGCAGGTGGATATTGCGGCTACCGGTATGACCATGACGAAAGAACGGTCTCAGAAAGTTGCTTTTGCCGCTCCTTTCTATGAGTCCAAGCTGGCTTTTGTAACCAAAAAAGCGAGCCCGCTGACCAAGGTGGAAGACCTGAAGGGCAAAAAAGTTGCCGTCATGGTGGGTACCACCGGCGCTAAATATGGTGAAGCTCATGGCATGACTATCAAGCAGTTCGATAACAGTTCTGAAGCCATCCTGGAAATGGAAACCGGTAATGCTGATGCCGCCATCGTGGATAAACCCGTGGCTGAGTATTACGCAGCCCTGGAAGGTAAAGGCAGGGGCAAGGTGAGTGTAGTTACGATTGCTGATTCCAAGGCGGAATTATTGGGCTTTGTCATGAACAAGGATAATAAGGAACTGCAGCAAAAGGTTAATCAGGCCCTGGCAGATATGAAAAAAGACGGCACCTATAATAAGATTTATAAAAAATGGTTTAATATAGACGCTCCCAATCTGCCGGAGTCAGCGGAAAAAGCTCTGGGCATTTAAACTACTGAGTTGGCAGCAAGCTGTCTGCCGGCGATTCAAATGGCAGCGAAATTTCTAAAATGCACCCTTGCAATAAAGATATGCGCCAACGCTGGCAGGACAGGCTGTGGTACATACTTGAACTATGCGAGGGTGTTTTTGTTTTCTGTTTATTCACAGGTTAGACAGTTTTAATTTTAGCAACTTATGTTATAATTAAACATTGGAGATGATGTGAGCATGTCTTTATGGGACCAACCGGGAGCTGGAACCATTAGTTGGCAAAAGAACCTGGCGGTTCTCTGGGTGGGAGTTTTCCTTGCCTGTGCCAGTTATACCAGTTGTATCCCTTTTTTACCGGTATATTTACTAAAAGAATTACACGTGGAAGAAGCCAATGTCAATTACTGGAGCGGTCTGGTGTATGCCATCACGTTCCTGGGTTCTTCTTTGATGGCCCCGTACTGGGGCGCCTGGGCTGATAAGGTGGGGCAGCGCAAGATGGCACTGCGTGCCGGCTTCGGTCTGGCGGTAACTTATTGGCTGGGAGCGGTGGTGCAGTCGGCACCGCAATTATTTGCAGTTCGTGCTGTTACCGGCATCATCAGCGGGTATGTACCGGCTTCCATGTCGCTTATTTCCTCCACTTTACCCGAGAGCAAGATGGGCTGGGGTATGGGGATGATGCAGACGGCTGTAGCCAGCGGCAGTATCCTGGGACCGCTCATGGGTGGTTATCTGAGCGCCTGGTTCGGCATGCGTTTATCTTTCTTTGTGGGCGCTGTCAGTTTGTTTATGGCTACGGTGATGACGTACATCTTTGTCCGCGACCAGAAAATTCCTAAGGAACGGCAGCGGGCTAAGATAAATTTAGTTTCCGATTTGCAAGAGGCGTTACATAACCGGGATTTGATTTACATCATGTTCATGTTTTTCCTGATCCAGGTTTGCACCATGGCTATCCAGCCTCTGATTACCATGTACGTAAGTTCCCTGATGGGCGGGACCAGCGATGCTTCGATTAAAATGTCGGGCTGGGTCTTTTCTCTGGCCGGTATTGCGGGTATTTTTGCGGCACCTTTCTGGGGTAACAAAGGCCAGCGGCATGGTTATACCAGGATTTTGTGTCTGGTGCTGCTCTGTGCCGGTTTGGTTAACTTGTGCCAGATCTTCGTAGGCGATGTCTGGCAGTTTGCCGTCATCCAGTTTGTCTACGGCCTGTTCCTGTCAGGAGCGGTGCCTAATGTAAATTCCAACCTGGTGGAAGTTACCGAAGCGTCCATGCGGGGTAAAGCTTTTGGCCTGGTGACCAGCGCCCAGCAGTTTGGCGGGGTAGTGGGACCGCTCTTGGGCGGTTTCTTGGGCGGGCTTATGAGTACCCGATATGTGCTCTGTTCCATGGGCGGAATTTTACTGGCTGCGGCGCTGTATACTTATCAGACCCGGCTGCATGGAAAAATTCATCCGGCGGAAAAATAAATATTCCTGACGTCTTCAGGCATGGCAAAGAAATGCCTGCCTGCTGCTGCAAGGTTGCTCCTAAATTTGTTGTCCCGCAACGTTGACGTTGCTAAATATAGTTTGTTAAATTTTGAAAGAGGTGTTTGTTTATGGTAAGAGATTTTGAAGGCCAGGTGCCGCAAATTGATGCTAAGGCGCATGTGTTTGAAACGGCTGCCGTTATCGGCAAAGTGACGATGAAGGAATACAGCAGCTGCTGGTTCAATGTTACTATGCGCGGCGATGTAAACCGTATCGAAGTTGGCAAGTACAGCAATATTCAGGACAACAGCTGCCTGCACGTGGCAGACAAGTTTGCTTGCATCGTGGGCGATTATGTAACGGTAGGTCATTCTGCCACTTTGCATGCCTGCACCGTGGAAGATCATTGCCTGATTGGCATGGGTTCTACAGTTTTGGATGGCGCTGTTATCGGCCATGGCAGCATTGTTGCCGCCGGCGCCGTAGTTACCAAGGGTACTAAGGTACCACCATTCTCTCTGGTAGCAGGTATCCCGGCCAAGATTATTAAGACCCTGGACGAGAGCAATATTAAGAATATTCATGCTCAGGCTATCAAGTATAAGGACCTGTGGACCAAGAGATATAACCTGCTTCCTAATGGCGGCGGTGAATCTTATCATGGCGAAAAGATTGTCTGACGCCAATAATTAAGGAGTAGTTATGTCAAGAAGAAGCAATAAGTTCAACGTGGTCAGTACGGCGGATTCCAGCTATTTTGGCTTGGGCCGGGTAGTTTATTTTGACGACAGGCTGAACCGCAGGGCTATTTTAGGTTCGCTTATCAGCGCCGTACTGCTCATGATCTGGGTTACTTTCAGTGGCAAGATGTCTACTACTGAAGCGACCACCTTCGGTATCGTGGGCGCCTGCAACTTCTTTTTTACCTATTTGATTGCCCAGGAGCTGGATCCGGAACCAAAACGCCGGGCTGCCGGACTTTTGGGCGGTCTCCTGGCTGTAGTGGCTCAGGTGTTTTTGGGGGCTGGCGATGTGACCATGCTCTTGTGGGCCTTGTTCGTTATCCGGATGTTTAACCGTTCTTCCGGCAGCCGGCATAAGATTGGCGATAACATCATCATCCTGGTGGCGGCGTTCTGGCTGGGCAAGCATGGTCTCTGGATTATGCCGGGCTTGACAGCAGCTTGTTATGTGGTGGAAAGCCAGATTAAGGAAGGCTATTTCCGCAGTCTGTATATGGCCGGTATCGCCTGTGCCATGTATCTGGTTATCGACAGAGCGACGGTAACGCCGGGACTAACGCTTACCTATGTAATTTTGCTGGGTATCTGCGTGTTCCTGTTTGCGCCGGAACTTTCTGTGGCCAGCCAGTGTACGGCCAGGGGTGACCGGGATAACCGGCCGTTAATTACCCAAAGGATTATGATGGGACAGGGTTTATTCCTGATGGGCAGCTTCTTTTTAATTTTCTTCTGTGGCGATGACGCTATCAGATCCCTGTATCCTGTGTGGATGGCTGCCGCTGCCTGTGGTATCTATCTGCTTATCTTTTTAATCCATGATAAAAAAGTTGCCGAGGCCCAGCTTAAAGATTCAAAATAAAATGGGCAGGTTGTACCTGCAACGGGCAAGAAAAAGTGGAAAGCAAATTTAAAATTGAGGAGAAAAGACATGAGCACCAACAGAAAGATTAAGTTTACTACCAACAAAGGTGAATTTATTGCGGAGATGTTTGAGGATAAAGCACCCAAGACTACGAAAAATTTTATTGACCTGGTAGAAAAAGGCTTTTATGACGGGTTGATCTTCCACAGGGTCATCGACGGCTTTATGATCCAGGGTGGCGATCCCACCGGTACCGGTATGGGTGGTCCCGGTTACGAGATTGACGATGAGTTTGGACCGGGTCTGCAACATGATGACGAAGGTATCCTGTCCATGGCTAACGCCGGCCCTAATACTGCCGGCAGCCAGTTCTTTATCACCCTGGCGCCTACGCCCTGGCTGGATGGACATCATGCCGTGTTTGGCAAGGTCGTAGAAGGTATGGATGTGGTACGCCAGATTGGCGTGGTACCCACGGATGCCCAGGATCGTCCCAAGTCTATCGTGCTGATGGATACGGTGGAAGTGTGCAAGTAAGTCCCGGAAATTGTAGCGTAATTAAATAAAATTTGCAGTGATGCAATATTTCGCTTGCATATTTTTTTCGATTAGCATATAATAGTCCAGTAAGCCATTTGGCAAACCAGATGGCAAAAGTAATAATATTTTAGGAGGCCCGCGACATGACAGGCAAAGTTAAGTGGTTTAATGCAGAAAAAGGTTATGGTTTCATCGAGCGTGAAGATGGTGGCGACGTATTCGTTCACTTCTCCGCTATTCAATGCGACGGTTTCAAGACTCTGGAAGAGGGTCAGGCTGTTCAATTTGATGTTGTACAAGGCAACCGCGGTGAACAAGCTGCAAATGTTGTTCGTCTGTAAGATATATAGCTTAAAAACATATATTAACGCATGAACACAACAAAGGAGTACCTGCTTGCAGGTACTCCTTTTTGTTTGCAAAAATTTAACCGTCCCGGGTCCTGTTTCTCCTTTTCAATCAGGCCGGGATTTGTTATAATAAAATTATCGAACAGGTCGTTGCCATTGTAGGATGTTGCCGCCTGTCGGCAAGTCCGGATGGATGTGTTACCAAAGGAGGAATATATATGGAAAAAGGCAAATTCTTTGTCTGCAAAACTTGTGGTAATATGGTGGGATTACTGTTTAGCGGTGGCGGTGAATTAAGCTGCTGCGGCAAGCCGATGGAAGCTTTACGTCCCAACAGCATTGATGCTTCCCAGGAAAAACATGTGCCGGTTGTACAAGTAACCGAGTCCATCGTTTCCGTTAAGATCGGCAGCGTAGAACATCCTATGACGCCGGAACACCATATTGAATGGATCTATGTGGAAACCAAACATGGCGGCCAGCGCCGCATCCTGACCCCGGATAACAAACCTGAGGCTACGTTTGCACTGACGGATGGCGATAAACCGGTGGCTGTTTATGCTTATTGCAACCTGCACGGTTTATGGATGACTAAGTTATAAGTTTGCAAGTCCGGCCTGGTGCCGGAAAGTAAAAAAATGAACCGGTTTGGTGAGCGCGCCAGACCGGTTTTTTTGTTGCCAGAAAACCAGGGGGTACCGGTATGAAATTTGGCAAGTATCATAGTACCATTACCACAAATTATGTTTATTATGGTACAATATGTATATTGATAGGAACTAAAAATTAGCTCGGTATTAAACTAAAGGGCGAAAATTTAGGTGTGTCTGGACAAATTTATTGCCAGTGCAGTTTATTATTATGATGCCATCCTGATGGATGTACGGATGCGTATGAGGATGCGAAAGAGAAAGTTCTGGAAGCCGGCATGGATGCCTATCTGTCCAAACCGGTATACGTCAAGGACCTGTACCTGGTTTTGGATAGAGTCCTGCAAAAGGATAAACGCACCTAAGTTGGTCAGGTGTCGTAAAAAAAGTGAACCCGGCCTGGCATTACGCCAGCCGGGTTTTTGGATATAGGGGTTAAATTATTTTGGTGGTCCAGTCCTCAATGTTCCAGACACCGTCCACCCAGTCCTGATAAAATTCAGGCTCGTGGGAAACTAAGAGGACGCTGCCCTTGAAATCAATCAGGGCCCGTTTTAATTCTTCTTTAGCATCCACATCCAGGTGGTTAGTAGGTTCGTCCAGGACCAGCCAGTTTACTTCTTTTAACATCAGCTTGCAGAGCCTGACCTTGGCTGCTTCACCGCCGCTTAAGACAAATACTTTGCTGGTAATGTGCTCGTTGGTCAAACCGCAGCCGGCTAAAGCTGCACGTACTTGGTAGTTGGTCAGGCCGGGATAGGCGTCCCATACGTCTTCCAAAGCCGTCTTGTCATTCTTTTCCCGGTCTTCCTGTTCAAAATAACCTGGTTCCACAAATTCACCTGGTTCCACTTGGCCGCTAAAAGGAGGGAGCAGGCCTAAAATAGTTTTGAGCAGGGTGGTTTTGCCTAAACCGTTGACGCCCTTTAAGGCCATCTTCTTGCCCCGTTCCAGTTTAAAGGTAACCGGTCTGGTTAGGGCCGTGTCGTAACCGATGACCAGATCCGTGGCTTCTACCAGGTAGCGGCTGGGTGTCCGGGCCGGTTTAAAATTAAAGGTAGGCTTGGGCTTTTCCTGGGGTTTTTCGATAATGTCCATCTTGTCCAGCTTTTTCTGCCGGCTGCGGGCCATACCTACTGTAGCGACCCGGGCCTTATTCCTGGCGATAAAATCTTCCAGCTGGGCTACTTCCTGTTGTTGTCTCTGGTAGGCGCTTTCTTTCTGGGCTACGTAGATGGCGTGCAGTTCCTGGAACTTGTCGTAGTTGCCGCTATAGCGGGTCAGCTGACAGTCTTCCAGATGGTAAATCACGTTTACGACCTTGTTCAGGAAGGGGATATCGTGGGAAATTAAGATAAAAGCATTTTCGTAGTTTTGTAAGAACTTGGTCAGCCATTCGATATGTTCCACGTCCAGATAGTTGGTAGGTTCGTCTAAAAGTAAGATAGAAGAATTTTGCAGTAGCAGCTTGGCTAGTAAAACTTTGCTGCGCTGGCCGCCGGAAAGCTGGGCCACGTCCTTATCCAGACCGATATCGCCTAAGCCCAGACCGTTAGCAAATTCTTCAATCTTGCTGTCCAGGGTGTAAAAACCGCTTTGCTCCAGCTCGGACTGAATCTCACCGACCCGTGCCATCAGCTTGTCCATTTCTTCCGGAGCCGCGTCTGCCATCTTGTCATACAGGGACAGCATCTCCTGTTCGTCCTGATACATGGCGTCAAAGGCGGTACGCAAAACTTCCCGGATAGTCTGACCGGAGGTCAGGGTACTTTGCTGGTCCAGGTAGCCTACGGTAACTTTGCCGGGCCATTCTACCTTGCCATCGTCCGGGTTCAGGTGCCCGGTGATGATGTTCAGGAAGGAAGATTTGCCTTCGCCGTTGGCACCGATCAGGCCTACGTGTTCACCTTTTAAAAGTTTGAAGGAAACGTTTTCTAAGATCTGCCGGCCACCGAAAGAGTGACTGACGTTGGTGACTGTTAAATAACTCATGCTTACCTCTCTAGTTGCAAGAAAAATTTTAGGGTAAAAATCTGCCGCTTGCATTTTTTCACGTATGGTATATTCTATCTTATAGAAGGAAGTTAGTAAAGAGAAAAATGGAGGTGCACTATGTTAACAGGGAAGCTTAAAGATTGGGAAAAATTCACACCGTATCTGACAGCAGGATTACAAAAGGCTTTGCAGTATCTGGCCGCTACGCATGTAACCGGTCTGGCTAACGGGGAGTATCAGATTGACGGGGAAAATGTTTTTGTCCGGGTCAGCGGGTATGAGACCAAACCTGCCGGCGAGAAAAAATGGGAAGCCCATGATGCGTATCTGGATGTGCAATATCTGGGGAGCGGCACGGAGCGGATTTATTATGCGGCCAAACAGAACCAGCCGATGACGGAAAATAACCTGCAGGCTAAAGATGTTGCTTTTTACGGCACCGGTGCATCGGTCAGGGCGGATGGGTATGTTGATCTGGGAGCAGGCACTTTTGCCGTCTTCTATCCCTGGGAATTGCATCAACCGGGCTGCCAGGTAGAGGCTGCTGCCAAGGTACAAAAACTGGTCGTAAAAGTAAAAGCGCTTTAAATTAATAAAAAAGATACGAAAAGATGTTGACAAGTGCGGGGATTTATATTAAAATAACATTCGTGACGATGAGTCACGGCTGATTCCCCGATAGCTCAATCGGTAGAGCACTCGGCTGTTAACCGAGTTGTTGCAGGTTCGAGTCCTGCTCGGGGAGCCATTTATATCTGGCCGGTTGGTCAAGTGGTTAAGACATCGCCCTTTCACGGCGGTATCGGGGGTTCGAATCCCCCACCGGTCACCATTTCTAACGGGCGCTTAGCTCAGCTGGGAGAGCGTCTGCCCTACAAGCAGAATGTCAGCGGTTCGAACCCGTTAGCGCCCACCACATGGTAAACGAAGAACAGTTCTAAGAACTGTTCTTTTTTTGTGTTTGCGTAAATTTTTATTGTAACCGCTTGATTTAGTTGTATAATAGAGCTAGACGCATGATTTAACGAGGGGGTTAATCCATCATGGAACTCTATGATAATGCAACATTTTTACAGCAGGCCCGGGAAGTGAAGCTGAACCTGAGCGTACGACAGTTAGTGGAAGAAGCCATCCGGAGCGGGGAAGGTACCCTGACGGATAAAGGCTCTTTAAGGGTGGAGACCGGTAAGCATACGGGACGTTCTCCAAAAGATAAATTTATCGTGGATTCTGCCACGACTCATGCCAAGGTAAGCTGGAGCAACAACCAGCCTTGTAGTGAGGCAACTTTTAGCCGGCTGTATAAAAAAATGGTAGCCTACGCAGGATCCCATCGCCTTTATGCTACGGATGTCCATGCCGGTGCCGATAGCAAATACAGGCTCAGGGTCCGGGTCATCACCGAATATGCCTGGCACCAGTTATTTGCGAAACAACTTTCTATTGATGATATTGAACTGGAAAAAGATATGCCGGCAGATTTTACGGTGGTCTGCCTGCCGGGACTGAAAGCCGATCCCAAGACGGATGGTACGAATTCCGATACTTTCATTATCCTGAATTTTGATGCCCGCATGGTTATTATCGGCGGCGGCAGTTATGCCGGGGAAATTAAGAAATCTATCTTCTCCGTCATGAATTATCTACTGCCTCAGCAGGGCGTACTGACCATGCATTGCAGCGCTAACGTGGGCAAGAACGGGAATGTAGCTTTATTTTTCGGACTGTCCGGTACGGGCAAGACCACGCTTTCGGCAGATCCCAAGCGGGCACTGATTGGTGATGACGAACACGGCTGGAGCGACAGCGGTGTCTTTAATATTGAAGGCGGTTGTTACGCTAAGTGTATTAATCTGACGGAAACCGGGGAGCCGGAAATTTATCATGCCATTAAGTTTGGTACGGTGCTGGAAAATGCCGGTGTGGATCCTAAGACCGGCAAGGTGGATTTTTTTGATAAGACCTTAACGGAAAATACCAGGGCCGCATATCCGCTGGAATATATCAGTAACGTGAAGATTCCCAGCGTGGCTACCCATCCGAAAACTATTATCTTTTTGACGGCAGATGCTTTTGGTGTATTGCCGCCGATTGCCAAGCTGGACCGTAATCAGGCCATGTATTATTTCCTGGCAGGTTATACCAGCAAGATTGCCGGTACGGAAACGGGTATCGTAGAACCGGAGGCCACGTTCTCCACAGCTTTTGGGGAACCGTTCCTGCCTCTGCCGCCCCTGAATTATGCTAATCTGCTGGGAGAAAAGATCGCCCGGCACAAAACTAATGTTTACATGGTCAATACCGGCTGGACCAAGGGTCCTTACGGTGTGGGCCACCGGATGAAGCTGGAATATACCCGGGCCATGATTACGGCGGCCTTGAATGGGGAACTGGAAGGAGAAGGGTATACACCGATGCCTGTTTTTGGCCTCAAGATTCCTAATTCCTGTCCGGGCGTGCCGGATAGTATCCTGAACCCTGTTAATGTCTGGTATGATAAAGATGCCTATTATAAATACATTAATAAGTTGGCCGGCCTGTTTGAGGACAATATTAAAAAATTTGCCGGCAAGGTGCCGGTAGCAGTTTTGAGTGCGGGACCACAAATAAAATAAAATATGGTCGCTGAAAACAGGTTGCAGTAAATTTTGTGACAACCAAAATGTTTAGGCAGGACCTGATCCGGATGGGAAATTTCCCGTCCGGATTTACTAAATAAGGAGCCAAGATGAAGATTAGTACGTTGTTAGCCAATAAGAAAGTGGGTATCTCTTGTGAAGTTTTCCCGCCCAAGAAGGGCAGCGAATTGCTGAATGCTTTTGAGATCGTGCATCAGATTGCGGCCAGTGGTTCAGATTTTATCAGTGTGACCTATGGCGCCGGTGGTACGACGGCCGGAGAAACAGTAGCTATTGCCAGGGAAATAGAAAAGAACGGCGTGCCCGCTTTGGCGCATCTGACCTGTATTAATACAGATACCGCCAAGGTACAGACGGTTTTGGGTGAACTGCGGCAGGCCGGTATTGAAAATGTGATGGCTTTGCGGGGCGACAAGCTGCCAGGTTTTGTGGGAGAACCGGCCGTATTTAAACATGCCAGCGACCTGGTGAAACTGATTAAAGATAACGGTGATTTTTGTGTGGGCGGGGCCTGCTACCCCCAGGGGCATCCGGAAGCTGCCAGCCTGAACCAGGATATTGAGAATACGAAGATTAAGGTAGATGCCGGGTGTGATTTTCTGGTGACCCAGATGATTTTTGATAATAATATACTTTATAATTATATGTACCGGCTTATGAGCGCCGGAGTAAACGTGCCGGTTGTCCCTGGTATCATGCCGGTAACTAATGCCAAGCAGATCAGACATATCTGCGAGCTGAGCGGTACGCCGCTGCCTCCCCATTACCAGGCTATCATTGAAAAGTTCAGCGACGACCCTGTGGCCTTGAAGCAGGCTGGCATAGCTTATGCTATGGGCCAGGTGGTGGACCTGATAGCTAACGGTTTTAAGAACGTACACATTTATACCATGAACAAGCCGGAAATCGTGGGCAGCATCGTAAAAAATTTATCCGCATTGCTAAAGTGAAGGCGGGGACAGTCGTGATTTATTTTAACAAGCAGGAGGCTCTGCGTTATTTTGGCGCAGGCAGGGATGATGCCCGGGCCGGTGCCGCGGTGGATCTGGCCTTTTTAAAACTGCGTAACGAACTACAACCTAAATACACAGCCAGACGTTTTGCCTGCCAGGTTACCACAACAGGTGTCCTGGTGCGTATAGGGGCGGGGGGGGGGGGGAAAAAATTTTTTTTTTCCCTCGGGCCCTCCCCGCCCCTCTTCCGGCGTCGCGGGCGCTGTTTTGTT
>CAXYYS010000016.1:0-46590 GCA_964293585.1 uncultured Acidaminococcales bacterium | reverse complement strand
TCGAGGTACCCAACGGGGCCAGGTTACCAACATAAGCGGTGGCGATGTAGAGGGCGGTAGCACGATTACCCAGCAGTTAGCTAAAAATGCGTTCCTGACCCAGGAACGTACCATTACCAGAAAGATTAAGGAAGCGTTCCTGGCAAAACAACTGGAAAATAAATATACCAAAGATGAAATTCTGGATATGTACCTGAACCGTATCTATTTCGGACAAGGTGCCTATGGCATAGAAAGTGCCTCGTTGTATTATTTTAATAAGCATGCTAAAGATCTTGATCTGGCAGAATCTGCCATCCTGGCTGCTATTCCTAAAAGTCCTAACTTCTATAATCCTTTTGAAAATCCTAAAGCCAGCACGGAACGTCAACATCTGGTCCTGGATCAAATGGTCAAGTTTGGTTACATCACCCAGGCCGAATGTGATAAAGCTAAGGCGGAAAAAGTAAATCTTGTCAAGTCCAAAACCGAACGGAAAGATTTACGTTCTTACTTCTTTGACTATGTCAGCCAGCGTGTAATTGAAGAATTTGGTGCTGATGCCCTCTTTAAGGGCGGCCTGAAAATTTATACTACCCTGGACGGTGATATGCAATCCGAGGCTGAAGCTTCTCTCAGATATCTTCCTAATTTCTACACCGATAATTCTAAGTTAACCCAGCCACAAGCTGCTATCGTAGCCATCGATCCTACTACCGGCGAGATTAAAGCCATGGTAGGCGGCCGCGGTCAGGATAAATTTAACCGGGCTGTCCTGGCTACGCGTCAGCCTGGCTCTTCGTTTAAAGCTTTTGTTTATCTGACGGCCATGGATAATGGTTTAACCGCAGCCACGGTAGTTAATGATAGTAAAATCAAGTTTGGCAGCTGGGAACCGCAAAACTACGGCCATAATTTCCATGGTCAGGTAAGTTTGCGGACAGCTTTAAAAAATTCTTATAATATTCCGGCCGTGCTTGTTGCTCAAAAAGTTGGTACCTCTAAAGTTGTAGCTATGGCCAAGGCCTTAGGTATCACCACTCTGGTAGACAGTGGCAAGTATACAGATGATAACCCGGCCATGGCCTTAGGCGGTCTGAGCAAGGGCGTTACTCCCCTGGAAATGGCTGCAGCTTATGGTACTATCGGCAATAACGGTAAATATAATACGCCTGTGGCCATCACCAAGATTGTCAACCGTGAAGGCAAGGTTATTTATGAACACAAGGTAGCTCCTAAACAAGTTGTCAGCGCTAAAGCAGCTTACCAGTTGACGGATATGTTAAAAGATGTCCTGGTCAGCGGTACTGCAGCAGGTGCCGGAGTCGGCCGCCCGGCTGCAGGTAAAACAGGAACCACGGATGATTACCATGACGCTTGGTTCGTCGGTTATACGCCTAACCTGTCCTGCGCCGTCTGGGTAGGCGATGATAATAATAAGTCTATGGGCGTGATGACGGGTTCTATGGCTCCGCTTTCTATCTGGCATAACTTTATGAGTCATGCCGTATCCCATGTTCCTTATGCTGATTTCGTTCGCCCTGCAGGAGCTGTAACGCCTGCAGGTACTACCAATGAAGGTGTCATTGGTAATAATCCCAATGATCCTAATGCTAAAAACAAAGATGCTAAGAATGCCGCAACAGATAACGCTAACAAAGATGCTGCCGGAAATTCCAAGAATAATTCTACCAGCAGCGGTAACGGTCAGTTAGCGGCGCCTCCCAAGGTAAAGAGGCCTACTCCGGCACCAGCTCCTAAACCCAGTACGCCGTCCACATCTAATGCGCCGGTCGTAAGTAATAAACCTACACCGCAAAAATAATTTTTTCCGGATATTGCTACCCTGAGTTACGGAAACGCACCCTCAGTGTTAGAAACAAACTAACACTGGGTGGTGCGCTTTTTTATGCAGAACCAGGGCATAATTTTTACAAAAAAAGTGCTGTTACCCACGAAAATTTCGTGATAGCAACAGCACTTCCATAGTACACTAAGTCATGCTTAAACTGAGAATTTACAAAGCATCTTTAAAAACAGAACCTCCCAAAAACTCCCTTAAAATAGAATTCAAAGGAATAGTATCGTCTGCCAGAGGCTTAATCAGCTGCAAAAGGTCCAGCAATCTCCTGGCCACCGTATAAGACGGCTCTGTAGCCTTTATGGCCTGCAATAAAGGCTCTGCATATTTCTTTAGAACCGCCGGTTCATAAATTAAACTCGTATTAAAGAAGATATTGGCATCTTCCTGAAACGGGAAAATATATTTATCTTCTCCCGCCCGCACCGACGGCCATAATTCAATAGTCATGGCAGCATCATGAGAACGGAACTGGGAATCACGTACCATACGGCGCAAGAGCCTGATATCCGTCGTATGAATCCTGTTAAAATTATCTAAGGACATCGGCGTCAAGGCACTCACAAATATTTTCAACTTGTTTTCAGATGGTACAGCACTCGTAAGTTTTTCATTCAATCCGTGAATACCTTCTATCACGATAACGCTGTTAGGTCCCATGCTCATTTCCTCGCCCCGGTATTCTCTAATGCCGTAGCGAAAATCATACTTGGGCAATTTAATGGTCTTGCCCTGCAGGAGCAGACTTAAATGTTCATTAAACAAAGGCAGATCGATGGCTTCCACACATTCAAAGTCGTAGGAACCATCCGGTTTGCGCGGCGTATCAGCACGGTTCAGATAATAGTTGTCCATGGAAATTGGCAAAGGCTTCACACCATTGACTTGCAATTGGTCACTGAGCCTTTGGGCAAAAGAAGTCTTACCGGAAGAAGACGGTCCGGCAATCAGCACCAGACGGATATCTTTTTTACTGTGCGTAATTTTATCTGCAATCCCGGCAATTTTCTTTTCCTGCAGGGCCTCTGCTACCCGGATAATCTTATCAGCCTGCCCTGCATCAATAATGCTATTGAGCTTAGCCACCGTATTGCAGCCAATCATGGCAGACCATTCTTCCGCTTCCCGGTAGACAGAATTTATTTTTTGGGTCCTGCTCCACGGTGACAGATCCGGATAACTTGCCACATTAGGTTTGTTAATGACCACGCCCTCCTCGAACTTAATCAGCTCGAAGGCCTGTAAAAGTCCTACTGAAGGCAGAACCGGTCCAAAAAAGTATTCGTATTCCCCCGCCAGGACATTCGCCACAAATTTCTGTTTGCCCGGCAACATGCCTACTAAACCAATGCGGTCAGCCACCGTTCCATCCATTTGGGAATACCTGACGACCTCAGCCTCAGTAACATATTGATACTTTATCAGTTCGTCTGCCGCAACCATCTCCTGCATCTTCTTAGTGATAGCTGTAAGACTCTGTTTGTCCAGACTACCATTATGGGCTACCAGATATAAGGCGCTTCCCAGCGTATTTCTAGTCTCCATCTGGATTTCGGGGCAAACCTGCCTAGCTGCCACCAAGAACAAAAAGAGCAGACTGCGTTCATAGGTGCGCATCCCGGCTTCCGTATTAATAGCGATAAAAGCAACTTTGCCATCGGCATGCAGCGGTTTTTGTAAATCTATTTCTTCTCCGTTAAAGATACCTACAGCTACAGGATAAGTAGCAGCCACAGGATATTTTTTACTAATTTCCCATAAGGTAATCCCTTCCGGGAAATCATATTTTTTCCCATCCGGTAATTGTAAAGAAATCGTATTCATCTTCAAGCCTGCTTTTCTGAAACTTTCCAGGCAGCATAGATTTTAGCAGCCATCCCTGAAATCTTTTGTAGAGGAATAGAACACAAAGCCACACGTACACCTGCGGCTAACGGCACCACAAAAATTCCGTCCGCATGCAGGCGGTCACAAATTGCGGCCGGATGTTTGGCAGGGATTGATAAGAAGAAACCGGCAATATAAGGAATCATCGGCAAACCGCAGGCTTTGGCTTCTTTCATAAACAAGTCTGCACGGGTCTTAATCATCTTGTAATAATAATCCCGTTCTTCCTCCGTAGCCTTCAGCAAGGCCGAATCAGCATAAATCGTGGCCAGCGTCTTCATGGAAGGACGATTAATATTAGACCAGGTAGCCCGGCTGGTAAACTGGTTAATTTCCGCAAATTCCTTGATAACATCTGCGTTATCAGAAACACCAATCATCGCTCCGGTACGCTGACCGTACATGGTAAAGCCCTTGGACATACTGTACGCTACCACACCCAAAATCGTTTCCGGCAGATGGTCCAGAGCCTTAAAGAACTTCCGGACTTCATCTTTATCGCCGGCATAGTCGATATACGCAACATCCAGGAACAAAACTGCCTTCTTGCCGGCTTGCTCTGTAACCTGCTTCAGCATCTCGACCACACCATGCAAATCTTCCGTGGTCAGGCTGTAACCCGTAGGATTATGCGCCGGTGTATTAATAATCACCATAATCGTATTTTGCTTCTGTAATACTGCCGTCACCTTTTCCCTCAGGGCAGGCAGATTAAAAGTATTCTGTGCATTTAACATGGCATATGTCTGCAATTCCCTGCCGGCATCACGACACAAGACTTTATAGGCACCCCAGTACCAATCAGAAGTAATCACGATATCGCCAGGCTCAGTATAGTTCCAGATTGCATGATGGATAGCACCGGTACCGCCGGCAGTAGCTACCGCCGCCGTATAACCGGCCGGTTTAAACTTACCGAACGCCGCCACGATGACCTTGTCCAGATAATCAGGCAGACCGGAAATAGGAGCATAAGCAATTAATTCATTTGTAGGCAGGCTACGATAAACTTTTTCCACGGTCGGCAGACACACTAACTTGCCTGCATCATCCATGATGGCGCCTATCGTACCATTAGTAATTTTTTCCGGGCCATATTTGGCTATAGCGGCAACACAAGCAGCATTCGCAGCAAAAATAATATCGTTAGCTGCTTTTCCCTTGGCCAGCTTACATGCAAAACTTGAAATCATGATTAAACCCTCCTCTAAGAAATGACCTTACAAAAATTATTTGTTTTCTCCCTGTGGAAAAAAGTAATTATGGATAGCATTGACGGCCTTCTTCACATCTTTTTCAGGAATCAGGCAGGAAATACTAATCTCAGAAGTACTGATAACAGCAATATTGATACCTGCAGCAGCCAATGCACCGAACATTCCGGCCGCAATGCCGGGATTTCCCAGCATCCCTGCTCCGACTACCGAAACCTTGGCCACGTTAATCTCTAAATCCACCCGGTCAAAATGCATCTTTTCCTTCAAATCCTCGATAACGCTGGTAGCATCGGCTAAGTCAGTCTGCGTCACTGTGAACAGGATATCATTTTTATTATCGCTCACACGGGCGCTTTGGACAATCATATCTACGCTAATATTGGCATCAGCCAGAGCCTGAAAGATCTCATAAGCTACGCCCGGATGATCAGGTACGCCCCGGACAGCAATCTTAGCCACATTGATATCGTGGGCAATACCACGAATGACAAATCCTTTTTCCTGCACGGTGTATTCCCTCCTAATTATCGTTCCCGGTACATCATGAAAAGTTGAACGCACATGAATCGCCACATCATTATGTTCGCCATATTCTACGGCTCGCGGCTGCATGACCCCGGCACCCAGACGCGCTAGTTCCAGCATCTCACCGAAGGTAATCTCTTTCAGCTTAATGGCCTGAGGCACCAGTCGCGGATCAGCCGTGTATACACCGTCCACGTCCGTATAAATTTCGCACAGATCTGCTTTCAGACCAGCTGCAACGGCTACCGCCGTCGTATCACTGCCTCCCCGCCCCAAGGTTGTAATATCCCCGTCCGGTGTCATCCCCTGGAACCCGGCTACAATAACAATCTTCCCGGCATCCAGTGCCTGTTGCACCCGGGATGAGCTTACATCCTCAATGGTAGCCTTAGTATGTTTGTCATTTGTTTTGATGCCAGCCTGTGGCCCCGTAAAAGAAATTGCCGGCTGTCCCTTGGCACAAAAAGCACTGGCCAGTAAAGCGATGGACATCTGTTCACCCGTAGCCAGCAACATATCCATCTCTCTTTTTGGCATCTCCGGATTCACCTGCTGCGCCAGCGCCAGCAAATCATCCGTCGTGTCTCCCATAGCAGAAACAACAATCACGATCCGGTCGCCTGGTTTACGTTCCCGCAGGATACGGTCCACGATACCGTGCATCTTTTCCGGCGTAGCTACGCTGCTGCCGCCAAATTTTTTTACTAAAGTGGCCATAATTTTCCTCACTTCAAATAAACATTTACAAATCCATACATATTATCCCATGTCTTACGGCTAAGGTCAATCTTTATGACGCTTACTTTAAATGTACCACTGTCACACCGCTGCCTCCGGCATTCAGTTCCGCCATAGCCACATCTTTTACCGCGCCATGAGTTTGCAAATAAGCTGTCAGTCCCGCACGCAGAGCACCTGTACCCTTGCCGTGAATCAAACGCACCTCTGTCATCCCGGCCAGCAAAGCATTATCAATAGCCTTATCCACTTCCGGGATAGCTTCTTCGGTAGTCATCCCACGCAAATCAACTTCCGCCGGTGTGGCTTCCAATTTTGCCTGAAACAATTTATGCGCATAACCTTTCCGGTACTTGGGCCGGTCCGGCGCTACAGTCGTAATGCTGCCGCCCACAAGCAGGCAGTCTTTATAAGGCAGTGTCATCTTCAGGATACCCACCGCTACGGTTACTTCCTTATCCGTAAAGTCAAGGATATTACCTTGTTTATGCAAAGATTTCACATACACGGTTTGACCCACATGCACATTCTCCAGGGTAAGAGCCGTTCCGTCCGGCAAAGGCAGAGACGTATCAAAATGTTTATCCAGTTTAGACCTGGCTGCTTCTGCAGCCGCTTCCAACTTTTTAGTATCATAATCAGACTTCAGCGAACGCAGCTCTTTTAAAACAGCTTCCGCCTCCCTGCGGCTGTGACGATAAATACCGTCTGCCTCTTCTTTAGCCTTGCGCAAAAGTTCATTGCGCTGTTTCTTAAACTCGCGTTTCTGGTAATCCAGTTCGTTCTTCAGCGTCTGGCTTTCATAGCGCAAATGTTCAATCTCCCGGTTACTGTCTTCGTATTTGCGCCGTTCGCCTTCCAGACCCTGCAAGACCGTATCCATATGTGCCTGCTCCGTATTCAGGAAAGCCGTGGCATTTTTAATGATAGCCGGAGCCAGACCCAGCTTCTGGCTGATATTAAAAGCATTACTACTGCCGGGTATACCCATCAACAAACGGTAGGTAGGCATCAAAGTCTCCTGATTAAACTCGACGCTGGCATTTTCCATACCTTCCCGGTCATAGGCAAAAGTTTTTAATTCACTATAATGTGTGGTTGCAATGGTAAAAACATTTAGTTCATGCAAATAAGAAATAATAGCCATCGCCAGGGCCGCACCTTCATTAGGATCGGTACCTGCGCAAAGTTCGTCCACCAGCACCAAATCCCGTGGCTGCACCGCTTGTAAGATACGGATCAGATTCAACATATGCCCGGAAAAAGTACTGAGACTTTGTTCTATACTCTGCTCATCGCCGATATCGGCAAAAACTGATCTAAAAACCGGCAGCTTGGCGTTTAAGGCTGGCAGGAACATACCTACCTGCGCCATCATGGCAAAAATTCCCACTGTTTTTAAAGCCACGGTCTTACCGCCAGTATTCGGACCCGTGATAAGCAGCGTATTAAAAGTATCACCAATCGACACATCCAGGGGTACCACCTTATGCTGATCTAAAAGCGGATGGCGCCCTTTGTTAATCGTGACTCCGCCCTGCACTAAAAGCTGCGGACGTACGGCATGTGTATCCATGGCAAAATATGCTTTTGCACAAATTGCATCCAGTTCTGTCATCAGGTTCAGCGATTGCAGCAAAGCTTCCCCTTCGGCGCTCACCGCTCCGGACAACTGTCGCAATATCCTTTCAATCTCAATCTTTTCTTCAGCCTTGTACCTGGTAATGTCATTGTTTAAATTCACCACATCCAGAGGTTCGATAAAAAGTGTGGCTCCTGTACTGGATTGGTCGTGGACAACACCGGGAAAATTCATCTTATATTCCTGTTTGATAGGAATGACATACCGGTTGTCCCGCATCGTAATCAAAGCATCCTGAAAATATTTATGGTTATTGGCGTCATGCAGGATACTATCCAGCTTTTCTTTGACCCGGTTCTGCGCTGTAATGATACCCGTCCGCAAACCTGCCAGTTTTACTGAAGCCCGGTCCTGAATCTCACCCTTTTCGGAGATAGCCCGGCTTAATTGCTGTACCAGTTGAGGAAAAGCTGTCAGCCTGTCCCCGTAGGCAGTTAAAGCCGGTTGTTCGGCACAATTAGTCTCTATAAAATTTTTCATAAGCCCGCAAGCTTCCGCCGTAGTCCAAATCTGCATCAGCGTAGCCGGATCCAGGGTCACACCCAGACGCGCCTGTTTTATCGCATCCGTAATATCGAAGACCCCGCCAAAAGGCATCCGTTTAGCCTCCTCCAGGACATGAACAGCCGCCGCCGTTTCCTCCTGCCAGGATTTAACGGTAGCAAAATTAGAGCTAATCTGCAGTCCCAGGATATATTTTTTCCCTAAACTGGTGCCAGCCCTGGCCGCGACTAAAGCTTTTACTTTATCGAACTCTAAAGTCTTAATAGCAAAATGTGATGTTCCCATCATTATAAAACCCCACGATAATAATGTCCGCGCGTCGTCCCCGGCAAATTTTCCTGTACGGTAACTTCACCTGTCAGAACTTCCTTGTACGTCCGTACCAGTTTTTTTACCGTTTCCACATCATAACTGCGTGCGTCAATCCTTAACCTTTGGATACCACAGCCTTGTAAATGGTGTACTCCTGTCAAGAAAGACAGGTCATGCGTATTCAGGATATGCATCCGGCAGAACTGATCGCCCACCAGCCGGAATTTGGCTTCCGTACGATCCTGCAGATAAGTTTCCTGCTGGCAGTGAAAACCACAGGAACCTGTGTGCACATTGCCCAGAAAACTTCCCGGCACACAATATTCCGAAACCATCATCTCAATCGGTCCCTGCACCAGGCACTCTAATTCCAGGGGTGAAACTCTGGCCAGATGCTCCACCTGCCCCATATTCAGCTCCACGGAAAGCGTAGCACCACAAGCGCCTTGCTCCCGCCAGAAATCCAGACACTGATAATTATAAATATTTAAGCTTTGGTCTGCCCATAATGGTACTGTAAGTTGTTTTTCCCGGGCCAAAGTAAACAAGCTGTTATTGTTAATATAGATTAAATCCGGCTGCAATTTTTCTGCTTCGTCAAAAAACTTTTCAAAATAAGCCAGCTGGTTATCCCGAACGATCCTGGGAGTTGAAAACGCTATCTTAGCCCCGGCTTGGCGTACCAAAGTCACAGCTTTAGCATAATTAGTCAAAGTTAAATCTTTACTAGAAAATAAATCGCCGCCAAAAATAAGCCAAGTAGCACCACCCGCCAAGGCAGCCTCCACCTTGGGTAAAGTATCTACCCACACGGTCAGGCTGGCTGTTTGCGAACGGCTGCCCTTTTCCGGAGGCACAAGTACGGTATGAGTTGGTTTAAGCTTGGAACGTACAGGCTCAAAACTTGCCAGTCTGGCTGCATCCAATTGTTCACAAGCCAGACGTCTGGCCTCGTTCATCTCGCTCATCGGTACCATGACACCTGCATCAATATCCAGCGTCAAATCTTCCAGCACATATTCCGTAGTACCCATCCTAGATAACTGTTTCCATAAAGTTTCTTTATCCAAAGCATGTTTCCTTGCTTTTTCTACGATAAACCTTGTCTGGGCGCTACCGCTATTTCCCTCCGCATCCTCCAGCTTGATTGCCATGGGCGCACCTAAATGTGCCGTAACAGAAGCCTTTACACCTAGATGCTTATTGTTCTTTTCGCCATAAAAACCACCGGCATAAGTCATTAAGCGGCTGTCCAGGGTACGGAAAATCCTGTCGTTCATACGTACACCCCGGGGTACTTCTAAAGTGACTTTAGTCCCCGCTGCCGCACTCTCCACTTCTTGACCATCCTGTTCCATATGGTTGATCGTTAAACCGGTACGGCCACCCACGCTGACCCAGAATTCCAAACCGTCTCCCAGATGCAAATCTTTTTCCAGTTTGACGACCGCAGAATTAGCAGCCTTATCCAATTTTGCTACCCTGCCTACCAGAACGCCTCTGTTATTAGGACGTCTGTCGCTCATCATGTTGCGGCCGGGCCTGGTTTCCATATAGGCTGTAGTGAAATCCCGGTTAAAAATCTGTTCAATATTTTGTAAATCTTGTTCCGGCACTTCATAATGACCAGCCTTATAAGCATCTATGGCACGACGGTAGGCATCAACCACCACGGCCACATATTCCGGACGCTTCATCCGGCCTTCAATTTTAAAACTTGTGACTCCGGCCTCAATCAGTTCCGGCAAAATTTTTAAAGTGTTTAAATCCTTGGGACTCAATAAATATTGACCGGCATCCTGATCAGCTAAAAGATTCCGGTTATCATTGTCCACCAGTGTATATGGCAACCGGCAGGGCTGGGCACAACGGCCCCTGTTCCCGCTCCTGCCGCCGATTAAACTGCTCATCAGGCACTGGCCGGAATAGCAAACGCACAAAGCACCATGAATAAAAACTTCAATCTCAATAGGCGCGTCCGCACAAATTTTCCGGATATCCTCCAGGGATAATTCCCTGGCTAAAACTGCCCTGGTCATACCGCAGGCAGCCGCAAATTTTACACCATCCAGATTGGTGATAGTCATCTGGGTGCTGGCATGCAGCGGCAGTTCGGGTGCGATCTGCCTGGCCAGGTTGATAACACCCAGATCCTGCACAATGATACCGTCCACCTTGATGGCTGTCAAAAACCGGAGATAGGCAGCCAGTGCTTCCAGTTCACTATCGTCTACCAGAGTATTGACGGTCACAAAGATGCGCACCTGGTGCAGATGCGCATACCGGACCGCCCGCTCCATCTCCTCATTATCAAAATTATCAGCATAGGCCCTGGCGCCAAAAGCATTACCGCCTAAATAAGCAGCATCCGCCCCTGCATTAACTGCAGCTTCCAGGGCTTCAAAACTACCTGCTGGTGCCAAAAGTTCAATATATCTTTCCATACCTGACCTCTTTCTTCCCTACCTCACCCGTTAAAAAGCAAAATGGACCAGAGGAACAATCCTGCGGTCCATTGCCATATTAAATAACTTTCACCTGAAACGCAAACTTCTTCCAGCTCTTATTCATTTCCCAGGGCCTGCCGTAAGACATCTGTACCGTATAAGTACCCGGAGTCTGCGCGGCAAAAACCAGAATCTCCGTACCGGGAGTCCCGGTCATTCCCTTGGCTGTGTTATAGGGCAGGGTAAAAGAACTGCCAATCTCGTACAGGTTACCTGTTCCACCGGTAATCTTACTGGACCACTTGTAGCCGGTAGAAGGATTAGCATTCAGTTTCAGGGCCAGCAAGCTTCCTGCCGGTACCGTTAATATTTTATCAGCACAATCCTGTGTCAGTTTCCAAATTGTGACTAGGCGTCCCGCTTCACTGATACGCAGCAGCGGTACCAATTTTCTGTAGGGTGTAAAACCTGTGTAGGGCAAACCTTCTCCCGTATTGGTGTAAACACCTTCATCAGCAAACAAGACATCGTAGTAATTGGCCGGTAAGACCTCCCGCACCGCATTGCCTTCCTGTAAAAAATCCCCCAGGCCAAAAGCTTTACCGCTGGTAAGATCAATATTGACCGCTTTATACAAGGTCTGTCCACTGCCATCCCGGGCTATAGCTTTAAACAGGATGCCTACCACACTGGGACGGTTCAACTTTACCTCGTAAGAAACCTGTCCCTCATGATTAATTTTCTTAGCCATGTTTTCTGCCGTATCACGTAAAATTTTGTTAGCAGTATTCTGGAAAACATCGCTGTTAGCCCCATCAATGACGGGTACCGCCAGCGTTAATTTCTTACTGTTTTCCATTTGCGTTAACACCGTAGTCGGCTGATCAGCAAAAGCTGTCATAAAAGTCAGGCATAGCGCCAGCGCCAGCAAAAAAATCCTCATCCTGTTTCTCCTTATCACTATCAGTTACTTGTGTGCTTCTATGAACTTGATGGCGGCATCCAGACGGGCCAGAGTTTTTTCTCTTCCCAGCAGCGTCATCACATCAAACATACCCGGGCTTACAGTACGACCGGTCAAGGCCAAACGGCTAGGTTGGATAACCTTTCCCAGTCCAAGACCTTTCGCCGCAGCAATATCGTTATAACACTTTTCCGTGGAAGCAAGAGTGAAGTCCGGCAGCGCAGCCAGTTGTTCCCTGCAATATTGCAGTAATTCCTCAGCTCCGTCTTTAAACTGCTTAGCTACACCTTTGGCATCGTACTCGGTGAAATCTTTAAAGAAATAGGTAGAAGCATCTACCACTTCCTGCAGTGTCTTAACCCTTACCCGGACCACATCAATCAGATGATTGAAGAATTCCTGATGTTCCTTAATCCAGGCTGCTGTAACCAGACCGCTCTCCACAAAGAAAGGCTCCACTTCCTTGACAATCTCGGTCAGAGGCATACTGTTCAGATAATGCCCGTTCAACCAGGTCAATTTCTTGGTATCATAAATGGCCGCTTTCTTGGACATTTTTTCCAATTCAAACTCTTGTACCGTGGTTGGCAGGTCGATGATTTCCTGTTCTGCATCCGGCGCCCAGCCTAACAAAGTTAGATAGTTTACAATCGCCGGTGCCAGATAACCTTGGGAACGGAACTCTTCCACAGAAGTAGCGCCATGACGTTTGCTGAGTTTGCTCCGGTCCGGAGCAAGGATCATAGGCATATGACCAAACTTAGGTACCTTAAAACCCAGGGCCTCATAAATTAAAATCTGTTTCGGCGTATTGGATAAATGTTCCTCCGCCCTGAGGACATGGGTAATCTGCATCAGATAATCATCGATGACTACCGCAAAATTATAGGTAGGAATACCGTTACTCTTCACAATGACAAAATCATCAAACTGTGTTAAATCAAATTCTACATCACCATGAATCAAGTCATGTACTGTCATGGTCCCATCCACGGGAATCTTAATCCTGATGGAATGCGGTTCCCCTGCTGCCAGACGTTTTTCTACTTCTTCCTTAGACAGATCACGGCAGGTTCTGGCATAACGGAAAGGCTGTTTAGCCTGACGTTGTTTTTCCCGTTGTGCTTCCAGTTCCGCCGGCGTGCAGAAACAGTAATAAGCCTTGCCTTCTTTCAGCAGCTGGTCTACATATTTTTTATAGATTTCTAAACGTTGAGACTGGAAGTAAGGTCCGTTAGGTCCACCAACTTCAGGTCCCTCATCCCAATTCAGGCCCAGCCATTTTAAGCTGACCAGGATTTGGCTTACGGAGTCAGCCTTCAAACGTTCTGTATCCGTATCTTCGATACGCAATACCAGCTTACCGTTATGTTTCCTGGCAAAGAGCCAGTTAAACAAAGCCGTTCTGGCACCGCCAATATGTAAATAACCTGTAGGACTGGGCGCAAATCTTACGCGAACTTCTTCCATGTCATCGTCTCCTCATTCATCACAATTTAAGTTACCTAATATTATATTACTAGTCATGCAAAACTGCAAAGCTCCTGCTTCCATTTTTAAGGAAAAAAGAGGCAAATATAACTATTTGCCTCTAAAAATTACTTGGCCACCTGTTGAGCCAGGATATCCCAGGCAGCTTTCAGGGCGCCTTCCAGTTTAGTCTGGTCCTTACCGCCGGCCTGAGCCATATCAGGACGACCGCCGCCGCCACCACCGCAAAGCTTAGCCACTTCTTTAACAATCTTACCGGCATGAATACCTTTGGCTATAGCTTCCTTGGTCGCCATGGCGATGATGCTTACCTTGCCGTCAGCCAGAGGCGTAGCTAACACTACCACACCGCCAACCTTATCACGCATCTGGTCGCCCAGTGTTCTCAGCGCATCCATGTCTTCCACATTAACTTTTTGTACCAGAGCTTTCACGCCATTAAGATCACGAATCTGGTCATCCACATCACTGACCTGGGCCTTGGCAATCTGGGCCTGCAGAGCTTTAATCTCCTGGCCGGCCGCATGGTTATTCTCAAGCACGGTTTGTAAACGTTCTTCCACATCATCCACCCGGCAGTGTAAATTAGCAGCCACATCCGCCAGACGTTTTTCCATCTCATTCACGTAAGTTACCGCACCATGACCGGTAACGGCCTCAATACGACGTACACCGGCACCGCTGGAAGATTCGCTGAGAATCTTGAACATGCCAATCTGCGCAGTGTTGGTTACATGGGTGCCACCACAGAATTCCATAGAGAATCCCGGTACGGTTACCACCCGGACGATGTCGCCGTATTTTTCGCCAAACAGGGCCATAGCGCCCTTCTTTTTAGCTTCTTCAATCGGTAATTCTTCAAACTGAACATTCTTCGCAGCCAGTATTTCTTCGTTAACCAGCTTTTCCACCTGTTTTAATTCTGCAGGCGTTACCGGTGAGAAATGTGAAAAGTCAAAACGCAGACGATCAGGACCGACATAACTGCCGGACTGGTTCACATGATCACCCAGCACTTGGCGCAGAGCAGCCTGCAGCAAATGGGTAGAAGTGTGATTGCGGGCAATATCCAGCTTTCTGGATGTATCTACAGTATAAGTTACCGCATCACCCACGCTGAGCGTACCTTCCGTAACCGTACCCAACTGAATGGTCACGCCATCAGGCAACTTTTTGGTAGTTGTAACCGCAAGTACGCCTGCGGGCGCTTTAATTGTTCCTACATCACCCAGCTGGCCGCCGCCTTCCGCATGGAAACCCGTAGTATCTAAAACCACGGCTACATCTGTGCCGTCCTGAGCCAGGGAAACCGGCTGTGCATCTTTAGCCGGGAAAATAGCCACAATCTTACCCTGACGTGCTTTTTCATCTACTTTTAATGCGGCCATATTTAAACTACGGGTATTATAAACCACCGGACGACCGGTCTTATCATCACGGGCATCACGGGCCATCTTACGCTGTACTTCCAGGGCCGCATCAAAACCAGCCTTATCCATGGTCAGGCCCTGTTCGCCTAAAATCTCGGCGGTCAATTCCCAGGGGAAACCAAAAGTATCATTCAGTCGGAAAGCCGTGTTGCCGTCCAAAACCTTGCCGCCAGCAGCTTTCAACTTTGCAATCTCTTCGTTCAGTAACTCACTGCCGGAACGCAGGGTATGCAGGAAGCTGGTTTCTTCCATGTTGACAACTTTTTTAATATAATCTTGTTTTTCCACCAGGTTCGGGTAAACTTCACCAAACATTTTTACCACGACATCCACAGCTCCGGCCAGGAACATCTTATCGATGCCGATGAGCCGTCCATGCCGTACAGCACGGCGCAGAATACGGCGCAGGATATAACCGCGGCCTTCGTTAGAAGGCAGGATACCGTCGCCAATCATAAAAGTCACGCTGCGTGCGTGATCTGCAATAACCTTCAGGGAAACATCCGTCTTCGCATCCTTATTGTAAGTAACACCAGCCACCTGGCAGGCGTATTCAATGATAGGGAACATCAAATCTGTTTCAAAATTCGAAGGTTTTTCCTGCAGGACAGAAGCGATACGTTCCAAACCGGCGCCCGTATCAATATTCTTATGAGCCAGCGGCGTATAGGTACCATCTTCGTTCTGGTTATACTGAGTAAATACCAGGTTCCACAGTTCCAGGAAACGACCGCAGTCACACTCTACTCCACAGGTAGGTTTCCCACAACCGCGTTCCTCACCTAAATCAATATGAATCTCAGAACAGGGTCCGCAAGGACCGCTGCCAATTTCCCAAAAGTTTTCTTTCAGGCGGACGATGCGTTCCTCAGGAATACCGACTACATTGTGCCAGATATCAAACGCTTCATCATCTTCGGTATGGATTGTAATCCATAACTTATCTGCCGGTAATTCCAGCTCCTTGGTCAAAAATTCCCAGCTCCAGGGAATAATTTCTTTTTTAAAATAATCGCCAAAAGAAAAATCGCCCAGCATCTCAAAATAGGTATGGTGCCTGGCAGTACGGCCAACATTTTCAATATCACCGGTCCGCACACATTTCTGGCAGGTAGTTACCCTGGGGGAAGGAGGTTTCATCTTACCGGTAAAGAAAGGTTTAAAAGGTGCCATGCCAGCTCCAATTAACAACAGGGTGGGATCATCATGAGGAATCAGGGAAGCGCTGGGCAACAGTAAATGCCCCCTGTCCTGGAAAAATTTTAAGAATCTGGAACGAATCTCGTTACCACTCATGTATTTCATTTAGACTACTCTCCTTTGATAAAAACATATATACGAAAATTATATGCAAAATAGGCCTGAAAGTCAATGCCAATGCCAAATTCCTTTCTGTAGGAACAAGCCTTAAATTAAAAGCAGGACATGAACTTTGGCTGGTCCATGTCCTGTGATTGTGACGTCATACCGGCATCCCGGTGCAGGCATTTATTTAATCATGGATTCCTGCCATACCAGGATTGCTACCACCAGGATTATAAGCAGGTACATCCGCACGGAACGGCAAAAAATTCTTGCCAACAAGCTGACTGGAGCCGTTTCCGTTATTTTATATTCTACCTGTTCCCCCTTGTTAAGGTAACGGAACTTACGCATATTTTCCAGAGTGGAAAAGTCGCCAAAAACATTTAGACGCAGGGCCAGCTCCTTATTTTGTAAGAGCTCGCGCACCAGAGCTTCTAGATCAGCCCGGAAATCCTCCATGAAAGTTGTCCCGGCCGTATAAACATCACAGGCAAAAAGTTTTATATTAAACTCGCCTACGCCCTTCAAGGTCGTAACTTTAAAGGTCTGATGTGTCTTTACGAAGGCCGTGACCAAATCCAGGATTCTTTTTTCTTCAGTTTCGCTCAGGACTAAAAGTTTTGCTGGATCCACGTCGTTCAGGATTATTTCGCCGGAGACATTAATCCTGTTATTACCCACATATTCTTTCCAGGCATGTAAAACTTTCTCTAACATCCGGTTTCCACTCCGTTTCCTTGTGTAATTTTTTACTGCTGTGCTTCCGTTGTCTTTTCACTATCTGTTTCCCGGGTAGTTTCTGCTGCCGCTGTTGCCTGTTCTGCTACAGGAAAAGCATAACCGCACTGATTACAAAACCTGGAACCAGCCGCTACCTTTTGTTGACACTGCGGACAAATCTTAGCTGTTTCTAAAAGATCGGCCCCAGCAGTATCCACCTTAGCAGGTTCTTGGCCTCCCTGGACAGCTTTCTCTACCTCCTGAAAACGCTTATTATTATTAATCTCATTCATGGACACACGGTCCTTAATCTGTTGCTGTTCCCGGGCCAGTTCTTCCATTTCAACTTCCTGGCTCTTATCTTTGCACAGCGCCAGTACCAGTCCTACAATCAACGGGCTTAGTACCACGGATGCTAATCCCCACAACCAGGGATTTCTTCCCTTGGCACGAGCATAATAACCTACCCCGACACACAGGACCAACCAGATGATAGACATAAGTCATTCCTCCTCTACGAGCCTCTCCTTAGTTGTTAAAACCACCAGCCTTCAAGCCGGCACTTGTATTATACAACAAAGTATTAATATGTAAATACGCTTTCAAATAAGTTTGCGTAATATTCACATCTGTATCTATGCTATAATTAGTTTAGTGAAATTCATGTTTATCAAGGAGGTATCCCTATGCAAATTTATGTCTGGCGTCACAACAAAACTTATCATAGCCACAGCATGATCAATGAACCTTGTGTCCGTAATGATTTTTATCTGGATGCCATTGCGATAGTCGCAGCTTCTTCCAAAGAAGAAGCTGTCCAACTGCTGGCTGCCAAAAAGGATGGCTGGCGCCCGGAAGATTTGCTGGAACTGGAACCACAGGTCTATCCAGCCGATCAGGCTGCCGTTCTCTTCACCGATGTCAGAGGCAGTATCGACCATCTTTAAAGGTCGGACTGGCTATTTAGTGTTGGCCAATTCCCACATCAGCTTAGTCACTGCCGCTTCCGTGGTCAAAAGTCCTGCTGATTTGGCACCGGCCCTGGCTGCCCACGTACCAATAGGGTATTTATGTAAATTTACCCCTTCGTACATGCACTGGGTAGCACACAGAACCCGTATTCCCACCTGAACAGCTTTTTCCAGATGCGGCAGCCAGTTTTGTTCCCCGTTAGGAACACCGCCGGCCCCAAAACCTTCCAGGACTATGCCTTTATAACCCTGCCCAATATAATAATCAATAATCCCCGGCGCTAAACCAGGGATAAGCTTGATCAGCGCTACCCTGGGTTCCAAGGCAGACAAAACTTTAAAACCAAACTGCGGCGACGCCTGTGCCCGTTCCACCTGCTGCAAAAATCGCGGCCGCCAGCAGATCCCTGCCTGCGTAATATCTGCCCAGGGTTCGGCATTGACGCTGACAAAAGCATCCCGGCTTTCCGTATACAGCTTTTTAGCCTGGCTGCCACCGATGATCTTATTGCCAAAAACCAGCATCACTCCCGGTACCTTGTCACAAGCTGCGGCAAAGGCATGCTTAAGATTGGCAGGTGCATCTGAATTGGGCATGGTAATAGGTTGCTGGGAACCTGTCAGAACCACCGGTTTCTGTGCATGCTGCAACATCCAGGATAAAGCTGCTGCCGTGTAGGCCATGGTATCCGTACCATGAGCAATAACAAACCCGTCAAAATCAAAATAATATTTTTCTATGGCACCGGCCAAAATTTGCCAGTGTTTAGATTCTATGTTGCTGCTGTCCAAATTCAGAAGTTCCCGGCTGGTAATGTCACACAAAGAGGCCAGCCCGGGTACCATCTTAACCAGGGCCGCTCCATCCAAAACCGGTACCAGTCCGTCTGCCGTCGGCTGACAGGCAATAGTTCCACCTGTGGTTAAAAGTAAAATCTTTTTCATAAGGATGCCTCTTGTTTCCGGATCAGTTGCCGGATAATATATGAAGCCATAAGCAGCCCCGCGCTTGCCGGTACAAAGACCATGCTGCCTGGCGTGCTGCTTTTTTGTACATACTGGGGCTGTTCCAAGGAATAAACTACCGTCACGCCCTTCTCGATACCGCAACTGCGCAAATGTTTGCGGATACTTTTAGCTAAAGGACAGACGCTGGTCTTGGAAATATCCGCTACCCGGAGAAGCGTAGGGTCCAGTTTATTGCCGGTACCCATAGACGAGATAAGCGGTACGCCAAGTTTACAGGCATTAACGATCACGTCTACCTTGGATGCCGTAGCGTCAATGGCATCCGCCAGATAATCTGGGTAAACCGTTTCCGCTTCCGTCCGGCTTGCAAAGAACTCCGCAAAATCTCCTGGTTCATAAAACCGGGAGATTATTTTTATCTGGCACTCAGGATTAATCTGCCGCAACCGTTCTGCTACGACCTCCGTTTTAAGCCGTCCCAGATTGCACTGCAGGGCTGGCAGCTGCCGGTTAATATTGCTGGGTGCAACCACGTCGGCATCTATCAGGAGCAAGCGGCCCACCCCGCTCCGGCAGAGAGCTTCTGCTACATAGGAACCCACGCCGCCAAGACCAAGCACCGCCACGTAAGCCTGCTGCAGCCGCGCCAGTTTTTCACTTCCTATTAACATCTCCACCCGTTGTAAATCCACAGCTACCACCTCAAAACATAAAAAGGCCCTGACGGGCCCAGAAAAATTTAGCCCCACAATGCCGTTATCCTAAAGGTTTTGAACCTGCATATGCAGGTGGGTGCCCTACCGTTCATCGCAAAAGTCCACTCAAAGATGGCTGGTTTTTGAAGAACGTGATTTTCAAGCTCCCTATGTTAGAGTGTTGGCTCAAAACATAAAAGGATTTGTTAACGTACATCGCAGGGTAAATAGCTTTTTAAGCTACTTCTATCATAGCAGAAACCGGGTCCTTTTTCAAGTGACCCGGTTTCAGAAACTTACTGTTTGCCACAGTAAATATTTATTTTTTTTCTTCTTTCTTCTCATCCTTCTTTAGTAGGATGGCAGTACGGATATGTAACTCCCGTAACTGTTTCTCATCTACGGTATTAGGAGCTTCATCCATTAAATCGTTAGCGCTCTGCGTTTTCGGGAACGCGATGACGTCACGGATAGAAGCACGTTTAGCCATCAGCATCATCATACGGTCCAGACCAAAAGCCAGGCCGCCGTGAGGCGGAGCACCGTATTCAAAGGCTGTCATCAGGAAGCCAAATTTTTCCTTAGCTTCTTCATCGGTCAGGCCGATGGCTTCAAAAATAGCCTTCTGAACATCCTGACGGTGGATACGGATAGAACCGCCGCCCAGTTCGATGCCGTTCAGCACCATATCATAAGCCTTAGCATACACCTTGCCGGGATTGGTCTTTAATAAGGGCAGGTCTTCATCGCAGGGAGCTGTGAACGGATGATGCATCGCTACGTAACGTTTTTCTTCCTCGCTGTATTCAAACATGGGGAACTTGGTAACCCAGGTAAACATATACTTATCCGGATCAATCAGATTACGGCGTTTAGCCATCTCGATACGCAGTGCACCTAAAGCTTGGGCAACTACGGCCGGTTTATCGCCCACAAAGAGTAGCAAATCGCCCGGCTCAGCTTTACCGGCTTCCTTAATCTTCGCCAGATGTGCCTCATCAAAGAACTTGGCAATCGGGGACTTAACTGCTCCGTCCGGCTGAATCTGCATCCAGGCCAGACCCTTGGCGCCATAAATACCTACAAAATCCACCAGCCCGTCTAACTCACGGCGGGGAATAGCGGCATAGCCTTTCACATTTATAGCTTTTACGATACCTCCGTTAGCGATGATATCGTTAAAAACTTTAAAGTTAGAACCGGAAACAGCGTCTACCATGTTGACCAGCTTCATATCGAAACGCAGGTCAGGTTTATCGCTGCCATACAGATCCATGGCCGTATCCCAGGTCATCCTCTGCATCGGCAGTTGAACTTTCATGCCCATAGCGCCTTCAAAAACATAGGCAATCAGGCCTTCCATCATTTCCATGATGTCTTCCATCTCGACAAAAGACATTTCCATATCCAGCTGGGTAAACTCAGGCTGACGATCTGCACGCAAATCCTCATCCCGGAAACAACGTGCAATCTGGAAATATCTTTCCATGCCGGCCACCATCAGCAACTGTTTGAATAATTGCGGAGACTGGGGCAGGGCGTAAAACTTGCCGGGATTTACACGGCTGGGAACCAGGTAGTCACGAGCGCCTTCCGGCGTACTGCGGCACAACATCGGCGTCTCAATTTCCAGGAAGCCATGCTTGTCCAGATAATCACGCATCAGTTTAGTTACCTTATGCCGCAGGATGAAGTTCTTCTGCATCTCGGGGCGGCGTAAATCCAGATAACGATATCTCAGGCGCAAATTTTCATCAGTATCAATGCCATCCTCAATATAGAACGGCGGCGTCTTAGCCGGGTTAAGAATATTGAGCTCGCTGGCTACGACTTCAATAGTTCCGGTAGCAATATTGGGATTAATCGTTTCCGCAGAACGTTCGCGCACCTTGCCAAAAACCTGTAACACATACTCGGAACGTACGGCTTCCGCTTTTTTAAAACTTTCGCCGGCGGCCGGGTCGATAACAACCTGCACTACCCCGCTCCGGTCACGTAAATCAATAAAAATCAGCCCGCCATGATCCCTGCGTGTTGCTACCCAGCCGCACAGTGCTACTTCCTGTCCTGCCTCCTGCTTGGTCAGTTGGCCGCAATGGTGATCACGCTTAAACTTCTCATTCATTACTTTGCACCTCTGTTTTTAAAATATTAATAATCTCGGTAAGAGCTATTTCCTTTTGTTCGCTGCTCTGCATATTTTTAAGGGTAACATGCCCCCGCAAACCTTCATCATCGCCAAAGATCAGCACATAACGCGCCTGAAGTCTGTTGGCTTGTTTCATCTGAGCTTTCAGGCTGCGGCCAGCATAATCATATTCGGCCTTAAAACCAGCCCGGCGTAAACTCTGCACGGCGGTAAAAGTTTCCGTAAAACGTTCCTGGTTACAAGTAACAGCGTAAACATCTATCTGATCAGCCGCAGGCGGTAAAAGTTTCTGTCCCTGCAAAGCCAGGAGCAAACGCTCCAGACCCATGGCAAAACCAATACCAGGTGTAGGCGGTCCGCCAATCTCAGCCACCAGTCCGTCATAACGGCCGCCGCCGCAGACAGCACTTTGGGCGCCCAGGGCAGCATACTGAATCTCAAAAGCTGTCTTAGTATAATAATCCAGGCCCCGGACCAGGTTAGGATCCAAGGTATACTTGATTCCTTCTGCGGTTAAAAGTTTTTGCAAACCCTCAAAATGTGCCTTGCATTCATCACAAAGACTATCGGCTAAATGCGGTGCCCCTGCTGCAACTGCCTTACAGGCAGGTACCTTGCAATCCAGGATGCGCATCGGATTACGTTCAAAGCGGGACTGACAATCTTCGCACAACTCCGCTAAGTGTGGCCGGAAATATTCCTGCAGCTTTTTTCTGTATACAGGACGGCAGTTAGGACACCCTACCGAATTGATTTTCAATTGCAGGTCTTGCAAGCCTAACTTCTGCAAGATATGTACTGCCAACAAGATTATCTCCGCGTCAACGTTCGGTCCCTGTACCCCCAGGGCTTCCACACCAAACTGGTGGAACTGACGCTGACGGCCTGCCTGAGGCCGGTCGTATCTGAACATGGGTCCCATATAAAATAATTTTACCGGCGCCGGTTCAGCATATAATTTATGTTCCACATACGCCCTGACAGCCGAAGCGGTATTTTCCGGTCTTAAGGTGATACTCCGTTTACCACGGTCCAAAAAGGTGTACATTTCCTTGTCCACCACATCCGTTGCTTCACCAATACCGCGCAGGAATAACTCTGTATGTTCAAAAATTGGCGTCCTGATTTCCTGATAATTATAAACGGTACAGATACCGCGTATTATATTTTCTACATAACGCCAGTCGTGAGCTTCGGCCGGCAAAATATCTTTAGTGCCCCTGGGCGCTGCTGTTAACAATCCGATTCCTCCTTAATGAAGTTTTCCAATCTCGTGCATACGTTATATTTTAGCATAAAGTACCTGCCTAATTCAATGGGTATTCTCTTTCTCTGCTGCCGGCGGTTCCACCTTGTCTACCTGAAACTCGCTGCCATCATGCCAGAGTTCTTTATAAAGCACCCTGTACACCGCTGCCACCGGCACGGCAAACAACATACCGATGATACCGAACAATTTGGCGCTGATCAACAGGGCCAGAATTATAATCACAGGATGCAGATCAATCTTACGTCCCATGATCACCGGTGTGAGGACCTGCCCGTCCAGGGTATAATAAAGCACATAAAAGAGTAAGAGCGGTAGCGTATTAGACGGAGAATAAGTATAAGCGATGAAAATAGCCGGTACCGCAGAAATAATCGGTCCTACCACAGGAATGGTTTCTGCCAGCATGGCGATGAAACCAAAAACCAGGGAATAACGGATTCCGCAGATAAACAGCACGATGGTCACACAGAACCCGGCCAGCAGGCTCAGTTTCCATAAGCCGGAAACATAGGCACTCAGGGCAGAACCGATATGGTTCAGAACTTGTCTGACCTTGGGCCGGGAATTTTCCGTAAACACATTGACCAGCATATTGGTCAAATCGCGCCAGTCTTTCAAAAAATAAAAGGCCAGGAAAGGTACTACGATGAGTCCAAACAAGTTAGCTACGATTTGTAACGTGGAAGCCAACAGGTTCTTAACCATGCCGCTGATAAAATTCATGACACCGTTAATCGTGTCATTAATCAGGGAACTGATGCTGGAAGGCAACATCGGATAAGCAGTCTGTCCTTTATCTAAAAAATCCAGGGAACTGGTCTGCAGCTTAGACGACAAATCCGGCAACCTGGTCATCAGCTCGTTAATCTGGGCAAACAGCGGCAGTATAATAAACACGATGACAATGACCACAAAAATGATAAAGGCAATAAAAGCCAGGAGGATGGCCATGACCCTGGAAGGATGCATGCCGGTCTTGCCCAGGGTAATCCTGGCAAAAGCATTGGAAATAGGATAGAGGGCAAAAGCTAAACCTATCGCCAGCAGGATGGGCAGCAAAAAATTACTCATCCAGTACAAAACTGCCGAAATCAGAATGGCGATGATAAACTTTACCGCTGTGCTGTTCTTAGAAATGAATTGATAGTTTTTCATCTGTTATTACTATTGCAAGAAAGGATTCCTGCGCCTTTCCCAGCCTACGCTGGTAGCTGGACCGTGTCCTGGCAAAAGTTGTACGTCGTCTGCCAGCGACAGGATCTTGCTCTTGATGGATTGGATAATCTCATCATAAGAACCACCCGGCAGATCGGTACGGCCAATGGATTCCGCAAAAACAGTATCGCCGCAGAACACCACGTTCTCACATTGCAGGCAGACACCACCTTTGGTATGTCCGGGAGTAGCCAGTACCTTAAATTTTAGACCGGCTGCCTCCACCACATCGCCGTCGCCGTAAATAACATCGGCGGGAGCAAACTCTGCGGTCTTACCCATCATATAGATGGACAGGTTCGCTTTAGCCTGTCCCAGGCAGGATGCATCCTGGCTGCTGATGTAAACTTTGGCACCGGTGGCCGCCCGAACCTCATTTAACCCCATAATATGATCACTATGTCCGTGAGTGATAAAGATGGCATCAATGGTCAGCCCCTCTTTACGGATAGCGTTGACGATACGCTCCCCTTCATCGCCCGGATCAATAACCACACCATGCTTCGTTTTTTCATTTTCAACAATATAGCAGTTGGTCCCAATCATACCAACTTCCAGCTGGAAGATTTTCATTCCTTGCCTCCTCCGGCATTAGCATGCCCTGTTTCGGTAACTTCACGCTCCACGCTATAAACACCTTTGATACGTTTTATCCTGCTCATTATAACATATAATTGGTCGAGATTAGTAATATCCAGTCCCATATTAATATTGGCCACCTTACGTTTATCGGTACGGCAGTCCAGTTTATTAATGTTGACCTTGCTCTCACTGATGGCCATCATGATATCCACCATGATGCCAGGCTTGTCTACGGTCTTAATAAGGATATTAGCCTTATACACAGAATCTGTGGCAATATCCCAGGTAACATCAATCAACCGCTTCTGTTCTTCAGGATTATTGGAAAGCACGTTGGGACAATCAGCACGGTGTACAGAAATACCGCTGCCCCTGGTAATATAACCTACTACCGGATCCCCGGGAATAGGATTGCAGCAACGTGCCAGCTTGACCATGATGCCGTCCTCGCCTTTCACCAGGATACCGTGACTGGATTTGGCCTTGGAACTGCGGGGTTTTAACTCTGCCAGCAGCTGGGTCAAATCTTTGTTAGCTGTAAGTTTTTGTTCTTTCTTATAAATATCCACCAGTCTGGACATGATACTGTTCAGAGCAGTACCGCCGTAGCCCAGGGAAGCCATCAGGGCATCCTCGGAATCCAGACGTAGTTTATCAGCCACTTCTTTTAATTTTTCTGAACGGGCAAACTGCTTACTGTCGTAACCCAGACGTTTACATTCCCGTTCCAGCATCTCCCGGCCGCGGACAATATTCTCTTCCCGTCTTTCCTTTTTAAACCAGGACTTAATCTTATTCTTGGTCTCGGAAGAACCGGCAATATTAATCCAGTCACGGCTGGGACCGGTGGATTGTTTGGAAGTGATGACCTCCACGATATCGCCGTTGCTCAGCTTAAAGTCCAGGGGCACGATACGTCCGTTGACTTTGGCGCCTACACATCTATTACCTACATCCGTGTGAATCCTGTAAGCAAAATCAACAGGCACGGAACCTACCGGCAAATCAATAACATCGCCCCGAGGCGTAAACACAAAGACTTCGTCGGCGAAGACATCCATCTTCACCGTGTTCACAAAGTCACGTGAATCACTCATATCCTGATGCCATTCCAAAAGCTGGCGAAGCCAGGACAACTTGGCATCAAAACCTTTGCTGCTGCCACTGGAAGCCGGACTGGAATTACCGCTTTCCTTGTAACGCCAGTGGGCGGCTACGCCGTATTCGCTGATGCGGTGCATCTCAAAGGTCCGGATCTGAATTTCCAGAGGCTGACCATTGGTATAGACCACCGTAGTATGCAGGGATTGATACATGTTGGATTTTGGTACCGCCACATAATCTTTAAAACGGCCCGGGATAGGACGCCAAATACTATGGACCACGCCTAAGGCACCGTAACAGTCCTTCACCGTATCTACCAGGACACGTACTGCCAACAAATCGTAAAGCTCGTTCAGTTCCTTATGGTCACGCATCATCTTTTTATAGATGCTATAAAAATTTTTCGGGCGACCCTGAATCTCACATTTGATGGGTACTTCCGCCAGATGTTCCCGCAGGATGTTCATGGCATCGTTAATCATGGCTTCACGCTCACGGCGTTTAACCTTGACCTGTTCCACCAGATTATAATAAATTTCCGGTTCCATGTAATGGAAAGCCAGATCTTCCAGTTCCCACTTAATTGTATAAATACCCAGGCGGTGGGCCAGCGGGGCATAAATTTCCAGGGTCTCCCTGGAAATGGACTGCTGTTTATAGGCGGGCATATATTTGATGGTCCGCATATTATGCAGACGGTCCGCCAGCTTGATCAGTACCACGCGGATATCCTTGGCCATAGCCAGGAACATCTTGCGATAGTTTTCAATCTGCTGCTCTTCCTTGGAGATATATTCAATTTTGCCCAGCTTGGTCACGCCGTCGACCAGTGCAGAAACCTTAGCGCCAAACTGTTGGGTGATCTCATCCAGGGTGGTAGGCGTATCTTCTACCACATCATGCAAAAATGCCGCTGCCAGAGTTAATTCATCCATATGGAGATCGGCCAGGATAGCAGCTACCCCGGTAGGATGGATAATATAGGGTTCCCCTGATTTTCTAATCTGGTTAGCGTGCGCCTTAGCTGCTACATCATAAGCCTTATGGACAAACTCAACCTGTTCAGGTGTCAAATATTCTTTTATCCTGGCAAAAAAATCTTCGATACTAACGTTCGTTTCTCTTGCAGGCATTAGAATCCCTCCTGACAGCGTTTGTGCCACAATGCATTAATCTGGGCTCCCGTGATTCGGAAATTACAATCATAAATATCTAACAGTTGTTTGCTTTCTTCCTGCAGCCGGACATAAGTGGGAGCTTCTTCCAGGCGGTGCCTGTTAATCGTACCCAACTCCACCTGCCCGTCCTGCAGTTTAATATACGCCAGTTCCCTAAAAATTTGCAGGTCGGCCAGGTTCAGTTCCAACCCCTGCTGCCGTGCGGCTTGTTGTAATGCCTGCACCTCCTGCCTGGGGGAACCATGCAAGCTGCCCATGACAAACTTATACGCATCTACCAGATGTTTACGGTCCGGACAATGAGTATTCAGTTCTTGGCGGAGTTTTCTATATTCCTCCACACTAAAGAGCAAGATCAGGGTCCGTCCCTGTATACCAGGAACCGGGAAAGCACTCTCTGTAAAAATTTTCTCAAGGGGCAGGTCGTAAAAGACTAAGATCCTGTCTGTTGCCAACCCCTGTGCCCCGTAAAAAGCAACCTGGGCATTAGGATAGGCTCGCAAAGCTTCCGGAAGCTGCTCCCCGGGATTAAGAAATATCTTTACGCCCTCTGTAGTCTGTAAAAGCTGTTTCAGAAAAACCTGCTTGTCCAACTGTCCCTGCCGGTAATCATAAATCATTAGTCCCTGGTCCAAAGCCTGTACCTGTAAGTTAATACTCTCTATCCCCTGGTACACATTAATCTTGGGCAGGAAAGCTATATCGGCTACGGCACTATTATAGAGACAGGCCAGAAACTCAGACCCATTCCACATGATACTATGATAGGTCTCGGTATGGTAATTAACAAAAAAGCGCAAATGGTTTTGTTCCTTGCCAAAAATCCTGGGATTACGAATCACCACATTCCGCATTGCGAAAATAGGTAACGGATTTTCGCAGCCAAAAGGTTCCAATAACTGCAACTGCTTTAAAAGCGGCAGTGACAGCTGTTCCTGTTCTTCCAGCAGCAAGTCCACCTTGAGCTTAGGTTCAAAATCTTCCGGCTGCAACCGTCCGGCCACCACATGGAGAAAATGCTGCCGGAATTCCTCAATCCGGGCGGCTCTTAAAGTAAGTCCTGCCGCCTGGTGATGCCCGCCAAACTGGATCAGTTCCTCCGCACATTCCCGTATTGCTTCATACAGGTTTAAAGAAGGAATGCTGCGGCAGGAACCCTTCGCCATCTCGCCGTCAATACTGATAAGGATGGTAGGAAGATGGTACTTATCCACCAGCCGTGAAGCTACGATACCGATGACACCGGCATGCCAGCCAGCTTTAGCCAGGACAATGGCCGTCTTAATCTGCTTCTGCTGTGCCAGCATAGCTTCCGCTTCCTCAAAAATCTTACGACTGATTTCCTGGCGCAGGGCATTCTCCCGGTTTAGTTCTTCGGCAATATTCCTGGCTTTGGCTGCTTCCGGCGTCGTTAAAAGTTCTACCGCCAGTTGTGCATGTTCCAAACGTCCCACCGCATTCAGCCGCGGGGCCAGGATAAATCCGATATTATCTGCAGAAATATCATGTTCGGGACAGGCACTGATCTGCATCAAAGTCTGAAGGCCCAGCAAAGAAGTATGTTCCATAGCTTTTAGCCCGCGTTTTACCAGTTCCCTGTTTTCTCCCCGCAAGGGCACGATATCGGCTACTGTTCCCAACGCTACCAGTTCTGTATAGCGTTCCCATAAAGGCTCTGTCAGATGTTCCATCTGATATAGTGCCTGACATAATTTAAAGGCGATGCCCACACCGGACAAACCCTTGAAAGGATATTTACAGCCCGGCTGCTTTGGATTTACGATAGCATAAGCGGCCGGTAATTCCGCCGGCGGCATATGGTGATCCGTAATGATAATATCCATCCCCGCCGGAGCTGTGGCTACTTCTTCCAGTCCGCTGATACCGCAATCCACGGTAATAAGCAGGGTAGTATGACCGGCGGCAATAGTCCGTAAGGCTTCCGGGTTTAGGCCGTAGCCTTCGCCTTTCCGCCGGGGAATATAAGTATTTACTTTCGCACCGGCCTCTTTTAAGTAAAGAAATAGCAAGGAAGAAGCCGTGATACCATCCACATCATAATCGCCATACACAGTAATCTGTTCGCCGGCATGGATAGCTTTTAGGATCCGTGTCCCCGCCTTCTGCATATCCTGCATCAGCAGAGGTTCGTGATAAACCTGAGGCGCGCCATAAAGAAAACTCTTTATCTCGTCCACAGTACTTAAACCACGGTTCAGCAAGATACCCGTAATAAGCGGTGACAACTGTAACTGTGTCGCCAGCTCCTGAGCCTTAGCCTTATCAAATTTTTGTAATTTCCACAGTTTATATCTGGGCATCTTCGTCCACTTTCCCGTTTGTCCATAAAACAGTATATTAATAAATTATTTTACCATTTTCTACAGGCTTTGACCATACCCAACTTCAAAATCGTCAAAAAAGGGCAACGCCACCGTGGGCGTCACCCTTTTCCTATACAACTGCATATTTATTTCCAGTATTCCAGGCTGCTGGTATCCATGCCGATGTTGGCAGCCTTGAAAACAGGTTTCTTGCCTTGTGCCTTTTGCGCGCTATAATCTTCCATAGCTTTAATAGCTATGCCACCCAGTACCACGCAGGAAGGAATGTTGATCAAGCACATGAATCCCATCAGGATATCTGCAATATCCCAGGCCGCCGCCATGGACAGACCAGCGCCGATGAAAATAACGATGGCACCAAGGATACGTACGGTCATCATCGTCATTTTACCGGGCATAATGCCATGGTTCAAATAAGCCAGGCAGTTCTCCACATAGAAGAAGTTACCAATAAGTGTAGTAAAAGCAAACAGTACCATCGCCACGGTAATCAGGACCGGTCCTATTGAGCCGAATACTGATGTGGAGGCTTGCTGCACATAAGGCGCTCCTGCCAGAGCTTTCGCCGGCACAATACCGGAGAAGAGACACATAAGAGCCGTAGCCGTACACAGAACCGTATCAATGAAAACCGACAGCATCTGTACTAATCCCTGTTGCACAGGATGGCTGACATCGGCTGCCGCTGCGGCGTTAGGCGCGCTACCAACACCAGCTTCATTGGAATAAAGTCCACGCTTGATACCGAACATCATACAGGAACCGCCAATACCGCCCAGAATTTTCTGGAAGTCAAAGGCATCACTAAAAATTTTTATCAGCACATCACCAATCAGATTCAGGTTCAGTAAGACAACTAAAATAGCCATGGCAATATAGAGCACGCCCATAAAGGGTACCAGGACTTCGGTGAATCTAACGATACGTTTGCCACCGCCCAGGAGGCAGTAGCCGACAATCACACCCAGGATGCCGCCGATAATCCAGGGCGTAACACCCTTATCATAAAAACTATATACCGCAAAAGTAGACTGCAGGTTGTAAGAAGCCAGCATATTAAAACCACCGGCATACGTTAAAATCAGGAACACGGCAAAAGCCGTAGCCAGGGCTTTATTATGCAGAGCAATTTCAATATAATAAGCAGGGCCGCCATAACTGTCACCGTTCTCGTCCCGGCGTTTATAAACCTGGGCCAGAGTACTTTCAATAAAAGCGGTAGCACCACCTACGATAGCAATCAGCCACATCCAGAACACGGCACCGTAACCACCCAGGCATAGTGCTGTGGATACACCAACGATATTACCGGTACCAACACGGGAAGCCGTAGAAACCATCAGTGCCTGAAAAGACGAGATGGCACCTTCCTTGGAAGGCTTCTCCATCAGGACGCTGATACATTCTTTAAACATCCTTAGCTGCAGGAACCTGGTCCTGTAGGTAAAGTACAGTCCGGCAGCAATAAGAACTACTACCAGGATAGGATAGTACATCACATCATCAAGATAATCAAGGATCTTCATCATGGGTAAATTTTCCTCCTCCACTTTGCTTGTGCTATTTTCTGCTTTGTTATTGATTTTTCCGTCCTCAATAACAACACTGCCCATATTCTACCTGATATTGACAGACACGTCAAAATTTTTTCTCTTTAAGTTTCTAAAATGTTACACTAAGAAATAAAAATAGCGCAAAAATATATATGAGAGACAGAAAAACTTGGGCAAAGCCGCACGGGACAACAGTTCCCGCTAAATACCCCAAACCAAAATATGTAAAGAAAAAAGGCTTTCCGTAAAATCTCGGAAAGCCTCAATTTACTATTTGGTGCCGCTGATCGGAATCGAACCGATATGGTATCACTACCGCATGATTTTGAGTCATGTGCGTCTGCCAGTTCCGCCACAGCGGCAACACTTTCACCACGGAATGTTCCGCGGGACAATTAACATATTACCAACAAACCGGCGCCTTGTCAACTATTATTTACCCGCTTTAAGACTATTCCGGCCAGAATAATCCCGCTAAAAGCCGTTACCAGTTGCGGCCAGCTCATCATGGTTTGCAGCATCATGACCGCTACTCCGTGTAATTGCAACATGCTTAGGACCAGTCCGGTTCCCGCCCACAGGGCCAGAGTTTTCAGCAGCGGTCCCAAGAGCAATAAGTGCCAGCCTTGTTCCTTATGTGCTACCAAAACCAAGACCAGGTTACCGGCAAAAGCCACAGGAATCATGGGAATGAAAGGCAGCTGCCCCTGAAGATAAGCCACACACGGCAGAATAACGCTGCCCGGTACCGCGTAACGCAGAGAACTCAGCCTGGCCATCAGGACCAGGCACATGTTCACCAACGAACCTATCAGAAACATGGTGACCAGTCCCGGCAACGGCAGGAGAAAACGTAATCCCTGCGCTACCAGGGCCACAGCTATCAATATAGCAGCCCGTGTTAACTGTTTATGCATGAGCCTGGATATGGCATTCCTGAGCCACAAACTCCAGATAAGCCTTCTGCAGGGCAGCGACCACCGTTCCCTGTTTACCGGCAGCCACTAACTTACGGTCCAGTTTCCGCACCGGTAAAATCTCGCAGCGCGGACCGCAAAGCAAAGCTTCTTCCGCCGCTACCGCAAAATCCAAGGTAAATGCTTTTTCAATGACTTGCATGTCCAATGCCGGTGCCAGTTTTTCCTTGATAATCCGGCGCGTCATATTCTTATGGATATGGCCGCCTTCCGGATAAGTCCAAAGCATGCCGTCTTTCACTAACATGAAAGCAGCTTCCGTCGCTTCCGTGATTTTATCTCCCAGGACGAATAAAGCATCATCAGCTTTTCCCACATGCGCTTTTTGTTTAGCCATAATTTCCTGAGCCCGGCCGATGGTATTAATATCACAGGCCTCACCCCGCTTATCCGGTACCGTCACCAGGTTCAGGCCCCGGGCACGCAGTTTTTGCAAATTGCTCCTGTCTACCGGATTGACCCACATAATGAGCTGTGGCACCAGGCTTTCCGGAAACTCCAGGTTAGAGGAACCTACGCCCCTGGTAATCTGGGTATAGACTTCACATTCCCCGGCCCCTGTAGCCGCCAGCAGTTCCTCATGGAAACTTACCAGCTCATCCACCGTATACACGGCGGGGATCTTCATCTTAATACAAGATGTAAATAAATTTTCCAGATGTGGCAACAGGGCAAACCCTTTGCCATTATACACCGGCACCACTTCAAAAACACCGTCGCCAAACAGATGTCCCCTGTCGAAGGGGCTGATCTGCAACTGGTCTGCCGGCAGAATCTCACCGTTGACTAAAACTTTGCTGGTATCCATCTTAATCCTCCCGCAGCTTAAACTCTAACTACATCCGGCAACCCTGCCGGGAACAAAGAAGTCGGTGACAGCTTAACATCACCGATAGGCACCGTACTAAAGACAATCAGGATAGCAACCGCTGCCACCACCACACAGATTACAACTACCGCCAGGGCGATAAGGATAACTTTTTTCTGTTTATGATGTCTCTGGTCGCTGGCTTCTTTAAATTGATTACGATAAGACTGTTCTTCCATTTTTTACTCCTGTAAACACTCAAGCAAACTAGAAATCATATTTATGTTAGTACGTCAAACTTTTTTTGTCAATCAAACCTGTACATGCTATAATATGTGCATGTAGAGGTGTACAAGATGTTAAATCACGAACCGTACCGGCCGCTGCCGGCAAGCTATCCGTATCTCCCTTATTCCTGTGATGACGGCCACGGCGATTATAATCGTAGCTATGAGCAGAATGACGACAATTTTGACTATGCGGATTATTCCACGGATCATAAGGATAATAATTTTTGTAATTACGAAAAAAAGAAACGTAAATCTCAAAAAGAAATTATTCAGGATATCCTTAAACACTGGTGAAGCCAAAGTAACTTTAAAGATTCAGCTTTAACATGGTTTTCCTGACAATTTGGCTTAACTTTAAAAACGCCTTCGGGTTTTGTACCCGAAGGCATTTTTACGTGTCTTATTTTACGACGGCCGCGCAGCGCGTGCACAGGGTCGGATGTTCCGGATCCTGTCCCACCGTATCACTGTAGACCCAGCAACGTTCACATTTATGACCGGCTGCCGGTTTTACAGTAACTTTCAAATCTTCCCGTCCGGTAGCTTCGGTGCCGCCGGCAGTACCTGCAATCAGTTTGGCCTGAGAAACTATAAGCAGGGTGGGTAAATCTTTTTCCACAGACTGGAGAATCTTTAAAGCCTCTCCGTCCGCATAAAGCTCCACCTGAGCATCCAATGAATTGCCGATAGTCTTGGCACGGCGTGCGCCTTCCAGGACCTTGGTAATCTCACTTCTGATGGCAATGAAATTATCCCACTTAGCTTCTTTTTCCTTATCAATATACTCTGCCTTTACTTCCGGCCAGGACAGCATCTGTACGCTGAGAGGCGCATCGGCAGGTTTCTCCACGAACTGCCATACTTCCTCAGTGGTAAAGCTCAGGATAGGTGTCAGCATTACCAGTAAATTCATAAGGATCTCGTGCATAGCTGTCTGGGCGCTGCGGCGTGCCTTAGCGTCCTTCTTGCTGGTGTAAAGACGGTCCTTGATAATATCCAGATAGAAACTACTCATCTCAATGGTGCAGAAGTTATGAATAGCATGGTACAGCACATGGAAGTCATAGCTTTCATACGCAGCGGTAACTTCCTGCTTTAACAACTGCAGATGCATGATGGCCCATTGATCCAGTTCTTCCATCTCCGCAAAAGTTACTTTATCCCTGGCGTAATTGAAATCGCTGGTATTGCCTAACATATACCGCATGGTATTACGAATCTTGCGATACACTTCCGCCAGCTGTTTCAAAATATCTTTAGAAATCCGGATATCCGCTTTGTAATCACTGGAAGCAGCCCACAGGCGGACAATATCCGCGCCGTACTGCTTAATGACATCCTGGGGAGCCACGGTATTGCCCACAGATTTACTCATCTTGCGGCCTTCACCGTCTACGACGTAACCATGGGTCAGCACGGATTTATAAGGCGCATGACCTGTTACAGCCACAGAAGTCAGCAAAGAAGACTGGAACCAGCCGCGATGCTGATCGCTGCCTTCCAGATACATCTCTACCGGCCAGTCCAGCTTGGGATTGTTCTTGCACACGGCAAAATGGGAAGAACCACTGTCAAACCACACGTCCATGATATCTTTTTCTTTGGTGAAATGGTCATGGCCGCATTTGGGACAAACTGTGCCCTGCGGCAGGATTTCTTCAGCTTTATGCGCCCACCAGGCATCGCTGCCCTCTTTTTCAAACAGGTCAGCCACCGCCTTGATGGTCTTTTCGTTGACCAGCGGCTCGCCGCATTTATCACAATAGAAAATAGGAATGGGCACGCCCCAGACACGCTGACGGGAAATACACCAGTCGTGACGATCGGCTACCATGTTATGGATACGCTGTTCGCCCCAGGACGGAATCCATTTTACCTCGTTGGCAATGGCATCCAGCGCCGCCTGACGGAAACCGTCAATGGAGGCAAACCATTGTTCTGTAGCTCTGTAAATGATGGGGTTCTTGCAGCGCCAGCAGTGTGCATACTGATGGCGGATATTTTTCTTGCCCAGCAGAGCGCCTAACTCGGCCAGATATTTTAAGATAGGAATATTGGCATCAAAAACAAACATACCTTTGAAGCGTTCGCCGGCTTCAGCAGTCAGCTTGCCCTGTGCGTCCACCGGACACAGGATAGGCAGCTTATACTTGAGGCCTGTCAAGAAGTCCACATCGCCATGACCGGGAGCGGTATGGACGCAGCCAGTACCGGTTTCCAGGTCTACATAGTCGGCCAGGCAGACCAGAGAGATACGTCCGTTATATTCAGGGAACGGATGTGCGCATTCCGCAAACTCCATCTCGCGGCCCTTAGTGGTTCCCAGGATCTTACCAAAAGTAACGCCGCATTCCTCGGCTACATGGTTGACCAGTTCCTGCGCCATAAATAATACTTCGTCACCGTATTCCACCCAGGCATATTCAAAGTCCGGGTTCAGGGTAACAGCCACATCGGCAGGCATGGTCCAGGGTGTGGTGGTCCAAATGACCATATACGCCTTTTTACCCTTGGCTGCCGCCGGCATCTTGCCGTTATCTTTCACGATAGGCATCTTGACATAAATAGTAGGCGTCTTCATATCTGCGTACTCAATCTCAGCCTCAGCCAGGGCAGTCTCGCAGTGAGGGCACCAGTATACAGATTTTTTACCCTTGTATATATATCCCTTGTTGGCCATAGCGCCGAAGACGCGGATTTGTTCCGCCTCAAAAGCATGGTTCAGGGTGATATAAGGATTGTACCACTCGCCCAGCACGCCCAGACGGATAAAATCTTTACGCTGCTCGTCCAGCCATTTATAGGCATACTGCTCGCACTGTTTGCGCAGGGTCAGCGGATCCAGCTTATGCCGGTCCAGACCGGAAGCATTCAGGCAGGCATGTTCAATCGGCATACCATGAGTATCCCAGCCGGGAATATAAGGCGTGTCGCAGCCCCTGGCATATTTATACTTAATGATAATATCTTTTAAAATTTTATTTAAAGCCGTACCCATATGGATCTTGCCGTTCGCATACGGAGGTCCGTCATGTAGCACGAACTTTTTATGACCGGCATGCAGGGCTTGTTTTTGCTCATAAATCTTGTTCTCTTCCCAAAATTTCAGGAAATCCGGTTCCCGGTTAGGCAGGTTCGCCCGCATGGGGAAATCTGTAGCCGGTAAATTCAACGTCTTACTATAATCCATCTCCACACCTCCAAAAAAATAAAGCCCCGCTCCCCGTAGGGACGAGACTTAATAACCCGTGGTACCACCCTTTTGACAGCCAGAGCTGCCACTTGAGACGCATAACGTGCGTCTTACGTCCGAAACTACTTTTTTTCGCCCCGGCAGCTCCAGAGTGATTTTCGCTCTGCCCGGAAACGTTTGGGCTCTCACTCTCCCCAATTCGCTTACGTTCCTGACCAGCTACTGTCTCTGTCATCGCTTTGCTATATTGAAAACAAAAATATTATACTACTTCGTCCTGTTTTCGTCAACTTTTATCATCTTAAATTTCGTTAGCCCATAGCCACATGCCGGCGCTAACGGCTGAGCATTGAGCAAAAAAAGCGCATGCTCGCCCCATTTATTAATGCCCAGTACGGAAACACTGGCCGGCAGGACATCTACCGAAACATGTTGTGCCCGTACCTGGTCCATATCTAATCCCAGCCAGGCAAAGATAATATTTTGAATCGTACCTTTATGAGCTACGATCAAAAGATTTTCTTGTTCCCAGTCTGCCTTTTGGCTCAAACCCTGAAGCGTCCGCTGGTAAAATTCACGGCGGGTTTCCCCGCCCGGATAATTGCGGTGGTCAATCTCAGTATCTGTAGGCGGCGGGCAGAAAAGTTTCTTGGCGGCAGTTTCCGTCAGCCCCGCTGCCTGTCCATTATTCTTTTCCCGCAGGAACACACAGGGTTCCACGTCCCGGTGCTGGGGCAAAGCCGCCGCAAGAATTTCCGCCGAGGCCCGGGCCCGTTTTAAGTCACTGGCCAGGATACGCCAGTTGGCATTTTTACCGGCCATATCCAAAGCCAGCTTTGCAGCCACAATCTCTATCTGGGCGCAACCATCCGCGGTCAGCTCAGAATCCGTCCAGCCGCCCGTCAAATGTTCCGTATGATGAGTTGCTTCACCATGCCTGACCAGGATGATCATTTCATCCAGGCCGGCAGAGAATCCTTGGGATGTGCTAAAGGTTTTTCTTCCTTAGGTGCAGCCGCTTTCTTTGCTTCATGCTGTACCAGGATTTGTTCCTGAGGCAGCGCCACCCTGGCAATCTGGGGCGCAGCTGCGGCAGCAGCGCTTTCAGCCCGGGCTGCATCCGGACCGTTATCAAAATTCTTAAAGGATTGCAATTGCGTTTCCAAAAAGCTGATAACCGTGTTGCGGTGCATGGCGGCTTTCTTCATCTGGTCTTCGTACGTACCCATGGCCGTAGCCGCTTTGCTTTCAGCCTCAAACATCTTGCGGCGGGCTTCTTCCGTAGCATCGTCCATCATCTGCCTGGAACGGGTTGTCGCTTCGGTAATAAGAGTATGAGCCTGTTCCCTGGCATCCGACAGCAACTTTTTGCTCTGCTCATCGCTGTCTACCTTCAGCTTAGCCACTTCCATCTCTGCAGTGCCGCGCATCTTGTCAATAAAAGCCTGAGACTCTGCCTTGCACTTATCTGCATAGGCATCGGCCTCACTCTTTATTTTTTCCGCATAGGCTTCCGCATCGCCCTTGACCTTTTCCGCATGGGCTTCCGCTTCACCCTTAACCTTATTGACATAGGAATCTGCATCCGCACGTTTCTGGGCACATTCCGTATCCGTCTTCTTGACTAACAGCTCCGCTTTCTGCTCGCTGCTCTTTTTTACCTCATCCGCAGTTTCCTGAGCTACGGTCAGAGTACTCTGCATGGTGCCTTCCATGTGCTGGTAATATTCCAGCTTGGCGCTGACACGTTCTACCGTATCCTTCAGTTCCACATTATCCTGGTACAGACGTTCATAATCCTTGGAAACCTGGGCAAAAAACTCATTGACCTCATCCGCATCATAACCCCGGAATCCTTTGGCAAAAGTCTTACTGTTCAAATCTAATGGTGTCAACATAGTTACGACCCCCTATTAAAAATTTAACTGCGCGGGAATTATTATAAATAACGCTTCAGCGTAATACTCAACCGACCTTTTTTAGTCATACCGCGGACTTCGGCTATCTCCACCCGGCCCCGGCCCCTAAAAGAAAGTACATCGCCTTCCTTAACGGCCTGGGCGGCATTTTTAACATCCTGCCAGTTAACCTTCACGTTCTGGCCCTTAATCTCTTCGGCCATCCGGGAACGGGAAGTACCATAACCGGCAGCCGCAACAGCGTCCAGCCTTAAAGCCGCCACCGTGGCGCTAATCACCTTAACCTTTTCCTCACGAGCCTTAAGTTCAGTTACCGGCACCTCTGTCAGTGTGACAGCAGCAGCGCTTACCGTAGTCAGGTTAGCGGTAATATAGTTGCCCAGAGCCTGCTCGCAGACAAACTGTGCCCCGTTTTCCAGGACAACGATATCTCCCAGCACTTCCCGCTTACAGCCTATCCCCATAAAGGCTCCCAGGATATCCCGGTGCCCCAGGTGATAGTACCTCTGGTCCCATTGTACCAGAAAACCGGTTAAATTAAAATCCACCTTACCCGGAAAATCCGTTGTAATAAATGCGGCCCGTTGCCTTTCGGCGCCGGGAAACCCGCCCTGAGTCTCCAGATGGATATTCTCAAAGTTTGCCGCCACAATTTCCGCCACGTTCAGACCGTGAGGATCAAGGAAATCACTGACCTGATACCGTCCGGTCTTCCGGGCATGTTCCGCCAGGTCCACCAGATGGGAAGCAAGATCCTCGTCCCCGCTGGCTCTAAAATAGCGGATAATCTTGTCTCTGTCTGCCATTATTTCTTACCCTTCAAAGCAGCACTGCGTGCCAGGACAGCAGCTACAGCATCATACATGGCGCCGCGGACACCTTTATTTTCCAGGGCGTGCAGCGCAGCGATAGTCGTTCCGCCGGGACTGGTCACCATATCCCGCAGTTCTGCCGGATGTTTACCGGTCTCGATGACCATCTTGCCGCTGCCGGCAAAAGTCTGTGCTGCCAGCTTAATCGCCAGTTTTCTGGGCAAACCGGCATCCACACCGGCATCAGCCAGGGCGTCAATCAGGACGAACGCATATCCCGGACCACAACCGGAAACAGCTGTGATAGCTTCCATGGCGCTTTCCGCCACAACCTCTACCTCACCGCAGCTGCCAAACATGGCCTTAACCTCAGCCAGCATAGATTCGCTGACCTTCTTGTCCGGCGCCAGGGCCGTCATACCGGCACCTACGGCCAGCGGTGTATTCGGCATCGCCCGTACCAGCGGGTTCACCGGGAAAATTTCCTGGAGTTTCTTTAAATCCACAGAGCCCATGATAGAAACTACCGTAGCTTTATTAGGCATCGTAGCTACCAGGGTCTCATCCAGGGCTTCCTCCACCTTTTGCGGCTTAATGGCCAGGACGACCATGCTGGCATCCTTGACCGCCTCATTATTATTCACAGTGGCATTGATGCCATAGGTTTTGTGCAGATAGGCGCACCGGTCACCTCTGTGGCCGCCGACGCTGATCTTGCCGGGAGCGATAAGCCCTGCCGCCAGGATACCCTTGATGATGGCTTCCGCCATGTTGCCGCCGCCGACAAAAGCCAGCCGTCCGTTCAGTTTCGCTATTTTTTCCATTTACTTGTTCCGCCTTTTTCTCCATACAGGGAGGTGTCCGCATCAATATCCACATTCTTAGGCGCACACACCAGGATATTATTACCAATCTGTTTGATGCTGCCGTTTAAGGCATAAATTGTACCATAGATAAAGTCTGTCATGCGTTTCTTCGTGGTCCGGTCCGTGGTCTCAAAGTTCACGACGACCGGCTGGTTATTGCGCAGATAATCGGCCACTTTTTGAGAATCATTAAAGTCTGTAGGCTCAATGACCACAACCTTGATTTGTTTTTTGCTTAAAGGCATATTAATCGTTTTTTTCGTATCCTTTTCCGCACGCTTGCGGGAAAACAAAGATTTTTTCGGCTTAGTTTCCGTCTCTGCTTCCGGCACCGGCTCTTTGGCAGCCGCCCTGGTCACAGCCCGGGAAGTGGACCTGGGAAAGGAGGCCGCGGGTCTGGCAGCAGGTTTCGGCGCATCCGTCTCTTCTTCCACCGTTTCCTCGTCCGTTACTACTTCTTCCTCTTCGTATAAACCCAGGGTATCGGAGATTTTTTCCAGCAATTTTTTACTTTTCCCCATGTTGCCACGCTCCTTTATCTTAGTGTTTACTGTAATCACGCGGTCCAAACAAGGCGGTGCCAATCCTAACCACATTAGCGCCTTCCTCGATAGCCACCTGGTAATCTTCAGTCATGCCCATGGAAAGATAATCTATCTGGGGCCGTTCTTTTTGTAAGGCACAAAAATAACGGTAACCTTCTCGAAAAACCGGCCGCACACTTTCCACCTGGTCGGTCTGCGGCGCAATCACCATGATGCCCCTGGTACGTACGTGAGTAAACAGATCCAGATTAGGCAGGATGGCTGCATAGTCTGCGGGTGCAAACCCTGTTTTCTGCGTCTCGCCGGCGATATTAATCTGCAACAGGATATCTATCCGTTTACCCAGCTTGCCGGCTTCCTTATCCAGAGCCAAAAGCAGGTGTTCGCTGTCCACAGATTCAATGATGTCAAATAGTTCCACCGCCTGCTTAGCCTTGTTCGTCTGCAAATGTCCGATCAGATGCCAGTTACCGGGATGACCCAGTAATTTTTGCTTGTCCCTGGCTTCCTGGACCCGGTTCTCACCCACATCAGTTACCTGCAGCGACAAAATATCCGTCACGGCAGAAGCCGGATGATTCTTGGTCACAGCTACCAGGAGCACCTCTGTGCCGGTACACTTGGGTTCACTTCGATGGGTCAGGGCCTGAGCGATATTTTGTTGCACTAGTTGTAAATTCTCTGCCAACATCAAAAATTCCCCCTAAAATGTTATATTTCGCTATGCACAGGCATATTCCTCTTTTTAACCCTAAATTTCTCTCTGACAACTACAGGCGGCTTCCGGAGGGAATGCATAAACAGGTCCCCATCCTGCCGGTATGTCCCTGTTCCTGCCGGTACGAGAAAAATAGTTCCTTATTGTCCGCCGTACAAACGCCGGCATCCACGATGTTGTCCGCCTTCAGCCCGGCAGCGGACAATTGTTGCCTGTTAATGCCCTGCAGGTTCAACAGATATTTACCGCCGCTCCGGGGTTGAAAAAATTCTAGATAAGCCAAAGCCCGGGAACGCACAACGTCATCCACCTCGTAACAACACCCGCCGATTGAAGGCCCGATGCCGGCCAGGATATCCCCGGGGGCACAGCCGCACCACTCCTGCATCTTAGCTACCGTGGCCGCGGCAATCCCGGCGACGGTTCCCCGCCAGCCCGCATGTGCCACCCCGATAACTTTCCTCACCGGATCTGCCAGCAGGATTGGTACACAATCAGCGTAGAACAGCAGCAGTGGCACACTGGGCAGCCTGGTGATCAGGGCATCCGTAGCCGTTATGGTCTTCGCGTAATCTGTAGCACCGCTGCCTACTAAACTTGCATCTACCAGCTGCACCCTGCTGCCATGCACCTGGGCACAGGTGGTAAACCTGGCGGCATCCACGCCCAGAGCCCGGGCAAACTTGTCCCGGTTACGCAGGACCATTTCCCGGTCATCGCCTACATGCAAAGCCAGGTTTAAACTGCCGGGCACGATTTTACTGTCACCGTGCAGACGACAAGAACAACCGTTGATAAAACCGGCTGTACTAAGATGGGCAAATTCACCCCACCAGATATTTTCTCTCTGACGTAAATTAAATTTCTGCATAACCACGCCTCACTGACAAACACCGCAGCGATGGCAGCCCTCAAAACATCTGGGCGTAGCCATGCCCTGCTCCGAACCTGCAAGTTCCCGGCGCAGATAATCTTCCGTAACGCCCATCTGTAAATGGCTCCAGGGCAGTACCTGTCCCGGTGTCAGATGCCGGTGAGCATAAACCGTTGTAGCAAAACCGGCCGCCTGTAAAGCTTTTTTAAAAGGCAAACGCTCCCGAAAAGCCCGGCCCAGGGCCTCGCCTACCCGGCGGTTGCCCCGAGACAAAAGCGCCTGCATTTCCGTTTCTTTTAAAGACTCCGTGATTAACTTGATACGGGAATCCTTTTTGAAACTGCTGTTCAAAAAAGCAAAACGCTGTTTTAAAAGTGGCAGCGGCGCCAGACCCGACCATTGGTAAGGCGTCCAGGGTTTGGGTACAAAGGCGTTCACGGAAACGACCAGTTCGCCTTTATTCCCGCACTGATCCATCAGCTGCCGGACCTGATGCACCATCGTCGTGATATCCCGGATATCATCCTCATCCTCACCCGGCAGACCAATCATAAAATATAACTTAATATTCGCCATGCCGGCAGCAGCAGCTAAACGCACCGCTGCATACACATGCTCCGCCTCAATACCCTTATTGATAGCGGCCCGCCTTTTAATGCTGCCGGCCTCAGGAGCAATCGTCATAGTACGCTGACCGCTGGCAGCTAAAGCCTGCGCCAGGTCCAAATCTAAAGTATCTGCCCGCAGGGAAGCTACCGAAAACGGAATCCCGCCCCGGGATAAACGTTGTGTTAATTCATGCATGTCCGGATAATCCGAAACCGCAGCGCCCATAAGCCCTACCTTGGTAGCAGCAGCTGGACGCTGAGCAATATCCTGCCACAAGTTCTGCAAGTTGCGATTACGCGGCTTGCGGAAACAATACCCGGCCATACAAAAACGACAGTGCCGGCCGCAACCGCGTGCTACTTCCACGATATACATGCCGGCAAATTCTGTCTGCTGTGTAACGATTGCCGAAGTATGCGGATAACGGTCCAGCTCCCGGACCCACTGCCTGCTCACCGTTGGGGGTACGCGCGTATCCACCTGGATACCGCTGCAAGCCGGTCCCGTTTCTGTTTCCGTATAAACCGGGGTATAGAAACGCGGCACGTATACTCCCGGAAGCTGCGCCGCTGCCACCAGACGTTCTTCCCTGGATAAACCCTTCTCCCTGCCGCTTTGTAAAACCTGCAACAGCCGGGGAAGAGTTTCCTCACCTTCGCCCAGGACAAAGATATCCACGAAAGGCGCCAGAGGTTCCGGGTTAAAAGTTGCACATGGTCCGCCCATGATTACCAGCGGTTCCTGTTCCTGACGCTCAGCCGCCAGCAAGGAAAGACGGCCCAGCTCCAGCATGGTAAGAAAGTTTGTGTAATCCAGTTCAAAACTCATCATGACGCACACATAGGGAAATTCCCCTAAAGCGCGCTGGGTTTCCATGGATAAAAGCGGCGTTCTGGTACGGGTATATTCCGCCAGCTCATGCCTGCCCGGCAGGAAAAAACGCTCGCAGCCCCAGACGCCTGTCCCGTTCAGGACCTGATACAAGATATGCAGGCCCAGGTTGGACATGCCCAGGTTATATGTATTGGGATACAAAAAAGCTACCGGGGTTCTTAGCCCCGGAGCAAAAATGCGCGTACCTGTTTCCTGCGCCACTAATTTTTTTAAACCAGCCACCAGATTCCAGCTCAACTTGCTACCTCACCTGCCGTTTAGGATTTATAAACGTTTTTCCAGCATCTCTACCACGGTCTTCAATATCTTGATGCGGGCATAGAGCTTATCATTGCCTTCCACGATGGTCCAGGGTGCGTAACTGGTGCTGGTCTTAGCCAGCATCTCGTTCACCGCTACCTCGTATTCCGGCCACTTGGCCCGGTTGCGCCAATCTTCGTCCGTAATTTTCCAGACCTTGGACGGTTTCTCCTCCCGGAGCTTAAAGCGCCGTTCCTGTTCGTCCTTGTCAATCTGCAGCCAGAACTTGGCAATCGCAATCTTGTTTTCAAACCACTGGGCTTCCGTCTCGTTAATCTCGGCATAAGCCCTCTGCCAATCCACATCCGGCGTAAAATGCTCTACCCGTTCTACCATGACCCTGCCGTACCAGGTACGGTCAAAGATGGCCATCTCGCCTTTAAGCGGCACATGGATCCAGAACCGCCACATGTAGTGGAAAGCTTTTTCCACCTCATTAGGCGCTGAAACCGGGTTCACCGCATAAGCCAGAGGATCCATGGCTGCGGTCAGACGTCTGATTGCGCCGCCCTTGCCGGCCGCATCCCAGCCTTCAAAAGCAATGACGGCAGAAAGTCCGGCATTTGCCGCCTCTGTCTGCAGGATGCGCAGACGTTCCTGATATTTTTCCAACTTTTCCTTATATTCAGCCTTCTTCAATGACTTGGATAAGTCAACCTTGGACAGCAGATCATATTTTTCTGCCGTTTCACTCTTGCCGGTAGAAGGCTTATCCTTCGCTTTCTCTTCCTTAAAGGCATACAACGCCCTGCGCAGTTCCTGCACCACGGTCTGGTAAACTTCTAACTGCGCCGCCTGCAGATCCTCGCCGCTGACCACATGCCAGGGAGCATTAGCCTTGTTGGTAGCTTCCAGCATCTCGTCATAGCGTTTGAAATATTTGCTGTATTCTTTTTCCTCGGAATAAATAGTGGTAATCTCATGCCAAGCCTTACCCAGCGCCCTGGCTGCTTTTTTCTGGTTAGCTTTCTGCTGCTTGTTGGACAGATGGATAAAAAACTTCAGGATACAGTAATGACCGTCCGTCAACTGCTTTTCAAAAGCATTGATATGTTCAAAAGTGGAGGGACGGATGCCAATCTCACTGCCCATAAATTCACCGGCGATCTGCATATGATACCAGCTGTGGCGATAGATGGACATCCCGCCCGGCTGAGGCAGTTGTTGCCAGAAACTGGTAAAGAAAGGCTGCTGCCTAACTTCTATCGGCAGCTTGGTGGAACTGTAAACCCTGAAACCACGGGCATCCATATATTGCATCATACCACCCAGGATGTCGCTGCGCCGGGAATGGCGCCAGCCCTCCAGGACGATAAGCACAGGCAGTCCCGCTGCCCGGCAGTCCCGCTGAATCTGTCCCAGCTCTTCTCCCAGGGAATCGTCCAGCACCTTTTTCAACTTAATCTTGCTCAACTTTTTACTTAAATCCACATTTTTTAACATCAGAACCGTTCCTCCTCCCAACCCTTTAGCGCCCGGGGCTTGCCCAAGACTTCCGCCAGTACGAAAGCACGTACCAGCTCCTCCCGGCTGCCCAGGAAAGTTTCCTGCCGGGTCTGTGTGTAGTCGGAGGAACCTGCAAGCCGCCTTGACTGCTCTATCTCCGGCGTAATTAAAAATTCCGGGGCCCGGTGCGTTTCCTGGAACACGGGCGCCGTGGAAATTTTTCTGGTCTCACTATCTGTACGTACCCGGCCGTCCTTAATGGTCCAGCCATCTTTAATCGTGGCGGCATCCCTCACGGTACGTCCGTCATTCACCGTACGTCCATCCCCCACCGTGCGCCCGTCCTTGATCACGGGCGGTCCCGCCTTGGGGACACGGCCCTGGGCCACGATAGTACCTCCGGCGGCAGGCTGAACCTGCCGGGGCGTTTCCTGTTTTTCCTGCTTATCCAGTTTCACAAACAGGTCCGGAATCTTAAAATCTGCTTCCTGTCCTGCCCGAAAATAATTCTTGCTCTGCATGACTGCTTCCTTTGCTAACTGCCCATGGGACAGCTGCCACCATGATTCTGCCCGGGATACGCTCTGCTCCAGGCGCAACTGCTTTTATTTTACCGGCTTGGCGGGTTCGCTCTTCGCTCCCGTATCCGCAATTGATTTGCGCATATCCGTATCCGCCAGGATATTGTTCATGCGGTAATAATCCATGACACCTAAACGACCATTAGCCAGCGCTTCTGCCAAAGCTGCCGGCACCTTGGCCTGGGCTTCTACCACCTTGGCCTGCATCTCCTGGGTATAGGCCCGCATTTCTTGTTCCTTGGCCACGGCCATGGCACGTCTCTGTTCCGCCTTGGCCTGGGCGATACGTTTATCTGCTTCTGCCTGGTCCGTAGACAGGGAAGCGCCAATATTTCTTCCAACGTCGATGTCGGCAATATCAATGGACAAAATTTCAAAAGCCGTGCCCGCATCCAAACCTTTCTGGAGGACGGTCCGGGAAATATAATCCGGGTTCTCCAGCACATCCGTATGGCTGGCGGCAGAACCTACGTTCGTCACGATACCTTCGCCTACCCTGGCGATAACGGTAGCCTCACCGGCACCGCCTACCAGACGGTCGATGTTGGCACGGACGGTAACCCTGGCCTTAACTTTCAGCTCAATACCATTCTTGGCGACCGCGCTAACCGTAGGCGTCTCAATAACTTCCGGATTAACACTCATCTGGACGGTTTCCAGCACGTTACGGCCGGCCAGGTCAATGGGACAGGCCCGTTCTAAAGG
>CAXYYS010000015.1:0-46859 GCA_964293585.1 uncultured Acidaminococcales bacterium | reverse complement strand
CTAATGTTAAAATAGAAATATATTTTGGGAGGAAAAGCTATGCCACTCTTAGAATCAGGAGAAATGTATCTGGAAACCATCTTGAAGCTGCAGGAAGAAAAAGGCAGCGTCCGTTCCATTGATGTAGCTACGGAGATGGGTTTTTCCAAAGCCAGTATCAGCCGTGCCATGAGTATCCTGAAAAAAGATAAATATATTACCGTCCAGCCGGACGGAGAAATTCTTTTCACCGGCGCGGGATTAAAAATTGCCAGCGGCGTTTTAGAGCGCCACAAAACTTTGACTCGCTTTTTTGTTGAAAAGCTGGACATCCCGGAAGACATCGCCGAAAAAGATGCCTGCCGCATCGAACATATTATCAGCCCGGAAACTTTTGCGGGCATCAAGCGGGCACTAAAGAAAAAATAAAGGCTGAAAAAGTACTGCGTGGAACCGTTATCGGTCCACGCAGTTTTTTTATACAGATTTTAGGTTGTCCCGTCTTAGTTCAAAGGCCCCCAGCTGACGTTTTCCAGAAAAGTGATTTCCAGATCGCCCCGGTTACGGCTCTTGGCCACATACAGATTCTTATCCGCCAGTTCAAAAGCTTTGTTGTACTCCCGGAAGGCAAAGCGGGGACCGCAAACACAACCCATGCTGCAGGTAATATGCAGCTTGGGATCAGAAAACCGCGAGGCCTTAATAGCTCCCTGCAGCTGATGCAGCATCAGGTTAAGCTGATTGTATCCCGCCACATGGTCCACGTAAACTACAAATTCATCGCCGCCCACCCGTCCGGCAATATCCGGCAGCTGGAAATACTCTTTTAAAATGGCCGCAATCTTGGTGATAACCTCATCGCCGATCAGATGGCCGAAATGATCGTTGACGCCCTTGAACCGGTCGATATCCATAACGACCAGTGCGCTCCACATGGCGGAATCTGCTTCCTCGGTCCTGTCCTTTACCAGCTTCTGAGCCGAAGTCTTATTATAGATGCCCGTCATATCGTCCAGCCGGCTTTGCGCCTCAACGGCGGCCAGGCGTTCTTTTTCCGCGCTGACATCTACCAGCACCGCCTGCAAGGTTAAGCCCTGCTTGCCTTTAGCGATAATGCGACCGTTCAGGTTCAGCCAGCGGGGTTTTGCCGTGGCCGCCGGCAGGATAAAATCAAAATTAAAGACCTTGCGGGTCTCACCGGCCTGGTCAATAACCGTACGCAGCTTCTCAAAAGCCCGTTCCGGTAAAATCCGGGACAGGCAGCCGGCAATTTTGCCGCTGTTAAATTCCGGTTCCGGGCAGTTCAACAACTGGTAGAAAGCTTCGTTGGCATATTTAACCTTCAACTCCTGGGCCAAAACCAGTTCCGCTACACCGCCGGGAATGTTATCCGCCACCGTCTTAAACCGCAACGCTTCTTCATGCTGCGCTTTACGCAGGTTGTACAGGCCATGATAAACCAGGCCCGCCAGCAGAAGCAGCACCGCCGCCAGAACCAGGGATAACTTATACACCATGTTTTTGATAGGAGCGATGTTCTCCTGAACCATAGCATCGGTATGCACCTTCACCAGGTACCAGTCGTTAACGCCCACCGGTCCGTAATGCATTACCCGTTTGCCGGTACCGGTGCCATATTCACAAAAGCCGGATTTTTTCATATGCATATCATCCAGCAGTTGATTTAAACCTGTGCCTTCCTTGAATTGCAGCTCTTTCATATCGGTAAACAGATTCGTGCCGGCCTTGACCAGCCGGTTATCGTTTTCCGCCCGGATCAGGTAATCGCCGCTGCTGTTAATCAGCGCCGCATAACTTTCCCAGTGCCGCTGTTCCATATTGATAATCTGGTACAGGGCGAACAAATCGTATTCACCTACGACCACGCCAGTCACCCGGCCGTCCCGGATGACCGGGCTGCTGAGCAGGATAGTCTTCTCGCCGCTAATGTCCGTACCTTCAAAAATACCGGTTTCTCCCAGCAGCGCCCTTTTTACCGCCGTACGGGAAGCCAGCTGATACTGATTCCCGGTATCATCAACGGCCCGGCCCGCCGTATCTGCTACCAGCAGATGCTTAAAATGAGTCTGGTTATGATATTCCTGCACCCGGCGTAAGACCACCGGGCTGGTAAAATCCGTAATATCCGTTAAGGAATCCGCAATAATCTGTACCTGTTCCGTAGCTGCTTTTAGTTCGGCCTCCATATTATAAATCTCGTTATTGACGAAAGTCTGCATGGCTAACTTACTCTCATCCTTGGCATAATCAAACAAAGCCGACGCAAAGGTAAAGAAAGCCCCGATGCCGATAGCGGCTAAAAGCAGCGTTATAATAATGTAGAACCGCACCCGGTTGTGCATGGGTTTCCTCCTTCAGGCATCCTCCTGCCCGTGTTTTTCTGCAGGTCTGTTTTTAAAAAGCCGGTTTCGCCTTTAAGGTCTGATCCGCCAAAAGAGTAAAGTCATGGGCCGCCGCCTCCGGGGTTTTGGTCAGCCGCAGCAGTGACTGCAGCATCTGATACCAGTACACCCGCATCCGGCTAAACCCGGCCACGTTATTGTAATAAGGCGCGTAATATTTTGTCCAGGAAGCAATTTTCAGCATCCTGGCATCGGCATGCACGTTCTTAAAAGCCGCCCGCACAGGAATGCCGCCCGTCTGGATAACATTGCTCCGGCCCATATCCGGGTCATCGCACATAAATTTGATAAAAGCCAGCGACGCCGCTTCCCGGGCGTCATCACCGCTCCGTACCGCGGCAAAACCATTCACCAGATATTCCAGTTTCGGCTGGCCGCCCGGCGCCGGGAAAGGTACCTCTATTACCTGGATACCCCGGCCGGAAAGCTGATTCTGATAAGCGCTTTGCTGGGCGCCGCTCCACAAGATAGTAAACGCGCTGCGTCCGCTGGCAAAATTCTCCAGGTCATCCGTACCGGTAAGCAGCGAACCGTTTAGCAACAAGCCTTTGGTCACTGCTTCCTGGATAAAGGTTAACGCCTCCATACCCTGGGGCTGATTTAAAGTATAACTCTGTAAATCGGGAGCAATCACGCTCCCGCCGTACAAATTGCTGACCAGAGCCCGGGTAGCCTGATCGCCGCCCTGCCCGTAACAAAAAATGGTCCCCGGTACAAAACCGGATTGGTGCAAAGCTTCCAGGACCTGGACAAAATCTTCCCGGGTCCAGCCTTCCCTAACCAGATTCGCCTTGCCGGAAGCTTCCAGCATCTGTTTATTAAATGCCATGTAGAAAGGCGAAGTGCTCAGAGGATATAAATACATCCGTTCATTAACGCCGCAGGCTTCCAGGACCATTTTGTTGCCCGGGTCCTGCCGCAGCTGCTCGTCAAAAAGTTTATTCAGGGTTAACATTTTGCCCGCCCGGCCATAGGCAACAATCCGTCCCGGCGCATCCAGGATTACATCACATAACCCTTTTTCCAAAGCATATTCCAGCTTATCCGGACCGGTCTCAAAATTGACCGGTACCGGGTTAACCTTGATTCCTGGGTGGGCAGCCTGGAATTTTTGGATAGCGGTCTGTTCGTAAGAACCGGCGTCAGTAGTCCGGGGCGCAAAGGCAGGAAAATAATACCAGTTGATGGTAGTCACATCGGCCGGCGCCTTGGGTTTTACCTGTGAAGTTTGTACTTGCTGACTGCAGCCCGCCAGCAGTAAAAGCACCACTGCCAGCAGCAGGAGTCCGTACCTTTTCATCCCCGTTTCCTCCCAGTTTTATCCCTTAGTATTTAATATTATAACATAGGCTCCCCTGATTAAGCTATCACAAAAATGCGTAAATATTAAAAATTCTGGTTATTTTTTGTATAAAATTCTTGTCAATTGGGGCCGGCATAATTTTCAGCATCGCCAGGACCCTGACCGGTATGTTATAATTAGTTTACAGAAAAAATAAAGGAGGCAGATTATGTTTATTTGTGATACTCATTGCGACACTGTCAGCGAGTTGTATAAGAACGATGTGGATTTTTTTGCCAACAAGCAGCACATCGACGTGGAACGGATCATCAAGAACGGCGGCGGCTTACAATTTTGCGCCCTCTTCATCCCCACCGAGCAGTTCCGTTATTACGGCGGCATCCGCTACACCTTAACCCTGCTGGACAAGTACAAGACAGAGCTGAAAAAATTAGCGGCCCGGGGCGTGGATGTCCATCCCATCCTGACCAGGACCGACGCAGCCGCAGCGCTGCAGCACCAATTTAACCCGCTGCTGGCCATTGAAGAAGGCGGCGCCCTGGACGGCAGCCTGGCTGCCCTGCGCCTGTTCTATGAACTGGGCGTGCGGGCTATGACCCTGGTATGGAGCAATCGCAACGACATCGCCGACGGCGTTAACGAAGACTGCACCAAAGGCGGGCTCACCACTTTTGGCCGCCAGGTAGTAGCCGAGATGAACCGTTTAGGCATGGCGGTAGATGTTTCCCACATCTCCACTTATGGTTTCTGGGATACGTTAGCGACCAGCACCAAACCTATCATTGCCACCCACTCCAATGCCTTTTCCCTCTGTGACCATCCCCGCAACCTAAATGATGACCAGATCAAAGCCCTGGGCAAAAATAACGGCTTCATCGGCATCACCTTTGCCGGGCAGTTTTTGGAAAAAGACTGGCACGATGCCAGCATCGACAGTGTGTACAAACACATTGCCTACATGCTGGACCTGCTGGGCGACGACGACCATGTAGGTTTTGGCAGCGACTTTGACGGCATCAGCCATCCACCCTGCAATATCCAGGGCGTCCAGGATTTTGTACCGCTGGTGGAATTCTTAACTAAAAAATTTAGCGACACAACCGTAGAAAAAATTACGCACCAGAACTGCTTAAACTATTTGCAAAGAGTGTTATAAAAAAACAAAAACCCGTTGCCTGAACGGTTGGAGAAAACGGTTTTAAAAATTTGTACAGCGTACACAAAAAGGACGTGGAAAATTTTTCCACGTCCTGCTTTTTTGCCTTATTTCTTTTGAAGTACTCCCAAAATTTTAGACACCGCCACAAACTTTCCCCGGCAAATTTTTACTGCAATCTGGCCGCCAGCAGCGCCGCTAAAAATTTAGCCGTAGGTTCTAACGCCGCCGGGTCCGCCCTAAAAGCCGGATCATGAATGGGGTGGTTGCCGCCCACGCCGATCTTCATGTACAAACTTACAGCGTCAGCCCCGCCCAGCTCTTTATAATAGCTAAAATCATCACCGGCCATGCTGAGCTCTACCGGTTGGACCTGCCAACCGTTTTGCCGCGCCAGCCTGGCTGCAAATTCTACCGGTTCCGCGTCGTTGACCACAGGCGCCGGCCCCCGGTGCCATAAAATTTCGCTCCGGGCTCTCCGTGCCGCCGTATATTTTTCTACAAAATTATAAAAAGCCTGCTTAATTACCGTCCGGTCCTCCGGGTCCTGGCAGCGCAAAGTTCCTTCCAAAAAAGCCGTTTCCGGAATCACGTTCCAGGTGTTGCCGCCTTCCACATGGGTGATACTCAAAACTTTAGCGTTGAGCGGATCTGCCTTGCGCTGAGCCACAAGCGGCAGTTCCTGCACCAGGGCTGCCAGGATGGGCAACGGGTTATTCCCTTTTTCGGGAGTAGCCCCGTGGGTACCTGTTCCTCTTACCGTCACCTTAAAACTATCCACGGACGCCATGACGCTGCCGGCACTGAGACCTATGGTTCCTACCGGCAGAGCATTGGTCACATGCAGGCCCCAGAATTCGCTGACGCCTGTCGCCAAACCACCCTGCAAAACTTCCGCTGCGCCGCCGCTGGTTTCCTCCGCCGGCTGAAAAACCACCAGCACCCGGCCGTGCAAGCGGGACCGCTGCGCTTGTAAAAGCAGAGCTGCTCCCAGTACCGCCGTGGTATGAAAATCATGGCCGCAGGCATGCATGCAGCCCGGATTTTGGGATTTATAAGCCAAATCTGTCTTTTCGGTAATCGGCAGGGCATCAATATCTGCACGTAATAAGATTGTCTTTCCGGGAAGTCCTCCTTCAATGGCTACCGCTGTACCGGTAGGCAGCTGCCAGGGCAGAAAGGTCAACCCTGCCTGCTGCAAAATTTCTTTCAGCCTGGCCGTAGTGGCCTTTTCTGCGTGACCCAGTTCCGGATGTTGATGTAGCCACCGGAACAACCCCTGCGCATCAAAAGTGTCAAAAGTAAGCTGCGTCATCATTTACTCTCCTGCAAATAGTTGAGGATTTTGCTTCTGCTCATAAGCCAGAATTTTTGCCAGCCGCTTGTCCGTATCCGGATGGTCGCTGGTCAGACGCTGCCAGAAACTGAGTTTCTTCTGGCCGGAGGCCAGCAGCATCAGCCCGTTGTACAGTTCCAGTCCCAGGCCCATCTCGCAGGCATACCGGTCCGCCGCATATTCATCCTGCCGGCTGTTAAACTGATGCGCCAGCTGTAAAGGCAGCTGCAGCAAAAACTGGAACAGGTAAATCTGGATCAGGAAGACCCAGGAGAGGATACCCGTCACGATACCCAGCAAGGGGATAAAACTCAACAGCCCCAGGACCAGGGTGATAAAAGAATAGAAACGCAGCACCAGGTTGCCAAAAGAACTCATGGCGTTGCACAAGTACAGGATTAACGTATCATTGTGCCGGATATGTCCCACCTCGTGGGCCAGGATTCCGGCTAAATAACTGACCGGCATCACCGTGAGCAGCGGTCTGGTCACCGCGATATTATTATCCCCCACGGCAAAAGCATTGTAGTCCTTGCTCTGGCACACATACAGCTCAAAATCATCCTCGTGGAGACCTGCCGCCCGGCAGACCCGGACCAGCGCCTCTTCCAGAAGAGCGGCCTCTTCGCCCCGGGGACGCTTGCAGTGCAGCACCCAGCAAAAATACCGCTGCATCAGCGCCGTCTTACTGATCAGACAAGGCACCAGCAGGGTAAGCACGCTCAAGGTCAGGACCAGGTTCAGATCCGTCACCGGCACACGCAGCGTGGACATAAGCTTAAACAACCAGGGCCAGGCCAGCGGTTGAAAAAGCTGCACCAGGCCCCAGAAAGATGCTACCAGTATTAAATTCACCAGAAACGTTAAGATGAGGATAATCACGTGCTTCTCTTACAGCTTCTTGCCGCTTAACAGCTCGTAAGCTTCCTTATATTTGCCAATAGTCTTGGCAATAACATCGTCCGGCAGCAGATTATCGTTCTTGGGATTAGCTTTCAGCCAGTCGCGCACAAACTGCTTGTCGTAAGAAGGCTGACTCTTGCCGGCCTCGTAACCTTTTAAAGGCCAGAAACGGGAACTGTCCGGGGTCAGCATCTCGTCGCCCAGGACGATATTGCCGTTCTTGTCCAGGCCAAACTCAAACTTGGTATCGGCAATGATGATGCCGCGGGACAAAGCGTAGTCCGCACATTTCTTATAAAGAGCGATAGTGTAATCGCGAATCTTTTCCACGTATTCCTTGCCCTTGCCCGGGAAGAACTTATCCACATACGCACTGCCTTCCTCTACGGACACGTTCACATCGTGCTCGCCGATTTCGGCCTTCGTGCTGGGGGTAAAGATTGGTTCGGGCAATTTTTGGGATTCCTTTAAGCCGGCGGGCAGTTTAATGCCGCACACGGTGCCGTTTTTCTGGTAGCTTTCCCAGCCGCTGCCGGTAATGTAGCCGCGCACGATGCATTCCATGGGGATCATGGTCAGCTTCTGGCATTGCATGCTCTTGCCGATAAACTCGGGCTGCTGGAAAAATTCCGGCATTTTCTTGTTATCTACGCTGAGCACATGGTTAGGAACAATATCACGGGTCAGGTCAAACCAGAACTTGGACATCTGGGTCAGCACCTTACCCTTATCGGTAATCTTATTTTTCAGGATCACGTCAAAAGCCGAGATCCTGTCCGTAGCTACCATGATCAGACTGTCGCCTGCATCATAAATTTCCCGGACCTTGCCGGATTTAAAAGGTTTATATTCTTTCATGTCGACATCTCCCTCGCCCAAATTAAATTCATTAAAAAATATCTTAGATATTTATTTTACCATACATTTATTTTCCCGTAAACTTAGGTGCCCGTTTTTCTTGAAAGGCCGCGATACCTTCCGCACAGTCCGCCGACCCCATGCACAAAGGTTGCGCCACCGCTTCCGCGGCCAGCACATCGTCCAAGGTTAAGCCTGGCTGGTTCACGTACTGCTTGATCAGGCTGATGGATAACGGCGCCGACGCCGCCAAACGTTGAGCCATAGCCGCTACTGCTTCTTCCAGTTTTTCTGCCGGGCATAAATGGTTGACCATCCCCAGTTTCTCCGCCTCTGCCGCCGAAATTAAATCCGCCGTGAACATGAGTTCTTTCGCTTTCAGGGTACCCACGGTCCGGGGCAAAAAGAATAAGCCGCCGCAGTCGGGAATCAAACCCACCTTGGCAAAACTTTCGCCAAACCTGGCCGTGTCCACCGCATACACCAGGTCACAGGCCAGCATCAAATTTACGCCGGCCCCGGCGGTGACGCCGTTGACCTTGGCAATTACCGGTTTAGGCAGCATGGTAATCCGGCGGGCCACATCGCCCACCCGGTTAATAAAGGCCCGCTTGGCCGCCAGACTTTCAATACCATTTAAATATCCCAGGTCGCCGCCGGCGCAAAACGCCCGGCCGGCGCCGGTCAGAACCAGGCAGCGCACTGCCGTGTCCTCTGCCGCTTTAGTAAGCGCCTCATGGAGTCCGTCAATCAGCCCCGGATTCATGGAATTTAAACTTTGCGGGCGGTTCATGGTGATCGTCGCCACACCGTCCTGTACCTGATATAAAACTTCTGCCTCCATGGCCAAGCCTCCTTAATTTGCGGCAGTCCTGCGGGACCGCCTTATCTTTGTGCGGTAAAGCCGCACTTGCATAGCTGTTATTTTTTCTGTTTCTTGTAAAAATGCCTGGAGTCGCCCCAGGCGCCGTAACCTACCTGATCGCCTACCGCCGCGATACGGGCGTCCAGACAGTCCCGACATTTGGTAGCACTGTCCGCCACGCAGGGTTTATTATCGTAAAGCAGATAACTGGTCCGGAATTCCGGCAGGGTAGCCACCGGCATCAGCACGTTGGCTCCGGCCTTAAGTCCCATTTCCCGTCCCAGGGGATGCAGGGCCTGCAGCGCCGTGGTAGCCGCAATGTTCACATCTTTTAAAAACAGCCGTGTCACCGCGATCATCTTCAAAGATAATTCCAGCCGCCGCTGTTGTTCCGCCTTTGTATCCAGACCGGCCGCCACCACTTTTTGCCCCAGGGGCGTGTTGTGATGGACCACATAGGGGCCCATGCCGATCATATCAATGTCCAGATCCCGGTAAAAAATAATATCGTCCGCCAGATCCGCCACGGTCTGTCCGGGCAGGCCGATCATCACGCCGGTACCTACCTGGTAGCCAATTTTATGCAGCAGCTCCAGACAATGTTTGCGCACCTGCCACTCGTGGTGCCCATCCTGGGGATGCAGCGTCTTATACAGTTCCGGATTGCTGCTTTCAATGCGCAGCAGATACCGGTGCGCTCCCGCCTCAAACCAGCGGCGGTACGTTGCTTCCGTTTCTTCGCCCACGCACAGGGTAATGCCTAACTCTCCGTGGGAAAGTTTTTTAATTTCCCGCAGCGCCGTCTCCACAAAAGTTATAAATTCCGGATCCTGCCGCTCACCGGACTGCAAAACGATGGAGCCAAAATTTTGCTCGTAAATCCACCGGGCCTGGGCCAAAATTTCCTGCAGGGTCGTGTCGAATCTTTTAACTTCCGTATTGTCCCGGCGGATGCCGCAGTACAAACAATTTTTGATGCAGCGGTTGGAAAACTCAATCAGGCCCCGGTAATAATCAAAATTACCGCTGACCTTAAGTTTTTGGGCGTAGCCCGCCGCGTATAATTTTTGCAGCGCCGCCAGCTCCGTCACGCTGAGGAGCGCAATTAAATCTTCCCGGTCCAGTTGCGGCTTGTGTAAAATTTTTTCAATATCCATAGGCACTCCTCTAACTAAAATCCTAAATTCTTAGTGGCTCTTCCCCTTCGGCAGCCATCCAAAATTTACGCTTGATTATTTAATTATAACATGACGTGTTATAATAGAAAAATAAAAATAGTAACAGCAGCGGCCAAAATTTTTTCAGCGGCCCGCGCTAACTTCTAGGAGGAACTTATGCATATCGGTGGTTTTCAAAAACTGACGCTTTTAGATTTTCCCGGCCAGGTGGGCTGCATCGTCTTCACCGCCGGTTGTAATTTTTGTTGTCCCTTCTGCCACAACGCCGGCCTGGTAGTCCATGCCCCTGTGGCTCCTGTTCCTACGGAAGCCGAAATCTTTGCCTACCTGGAAAAACGCCGGGGCCTGTTAGACGGCGTGGTAGTCAGCGGCGGTGAACCGCTCCTGCAGGAAGACCTTCTTCCTTTTCTAAAAAAGATTAAAGACTTGGGCTACCTGGTCAAGCTGGATACCAACGGCAGCTTTCCCGGCGCCCTGGAAAAAATTCTGGCCGCCGGCTTAGCAGATTATGTGGCCATGGACATCAAGCACTGTCCGGACAAATATGCCCGGGCCATCGGCCGCTATTATGCCAGCGGCACCAGCAGCAATCCCACCGCCGCCTGCGAAGCCACCAGCAGCGATGCCGTTTCCCCGGTACCCCGCATCCAGCTTAGCCTGGACCTGCTCCGCAAAAGCGGCGTGCCCTTTGAGCTGCGTACCACTTTGGTCAGCGGCATCCACACCGAAGCTGATCTGGAACCCCTGGCCCGGTGGATTGCCGGATCCCAGCCTTATTTTTTACAATCCTACGTGGATTCCGGAGACGTGATTGATAACCACAACCTGGCTGCTTTTTCCCGGGAAACCCTGGAGCGCATGTTGGCCACCGTTAAAAAATTTTGCCCGGCAGCCGCGCTGCGGGGACTCAAATAATAATAGTTATCCACAGCACCGCTATTTGCGGTGCTTTTTTTATGCACAGCCTCTCCGGCGCACGGGGACTGTCTTACCAGCTTTTTTCCCCCGGCGGAGGCTGCCTGTTTCTACAACTTATCCACAGCTTACAAACAGCTTATAACGAAAAAATATCAATATATTGTGGATAATACAGTTGACACCACCTATCTATTGTGTTAAGATAACTTTACCAAGCATTATTAGGAATTCTTCTCATTAGAAAAGATACGTTCCTGCTTCCGGGTAAGCGAACGTTGCGGAAGCTGGCAGCCGTATCCTAAACAGGCCAATCTTAGGGAGGTTTTAGACCATGGAGATGTACAAGGTAACAAAACGTAACGGTCATGTGGTCGATTTTAATATTAAAAAAATCGTCGACGCCATTACCAAAGCTTTTGATGCGATGGATAAAAAATACCACAGTTCGGTGATCGATCTGCTGGCTTTAAAAACTACCGCCGATTTTGAAAGCAAGATTAAGGGCGGAGTCGTCGCCGTGGAAGATATCCAGGACAGCGTGGAAAGCGTTTTAAGCCAGGCCGGTTATTCCGACGTGGCCAAAGCTTACATTTTGTACCGCCGTCAGCGCGCCAAACTGCGCGCCTTAAATTCCACCATGGTGGATTACAAACAGGTCATTGACAATTATTTGAAAGTCAGCGACTGGCGCGTCAAAGAAAATTCCACCGTCACCTATTCCGTAGGCGGCCTGATTCTTTCCAACAGCGGCGCCATCACGGCCAACTACTGGCTGAGCGAAATTTATGATGACGAGATTGCCAACGCCCACCGCAACGCCGAGATGCATATTCATGATCTGTCCATGCTGACAGGTTACTGCGCCGGCTGGTCCCTGAAACAATTAATTCAGAACGGTCTGGGCGGCGTGCCGGGCAAGATTACTTCCGCACCTGCCAGCCACCTGGCTACCCTCTGCAACCAGATGGTCAACTTCTTAGGCATCATGCAGAACGAATGGGCTGGCGCTCAGGCGTTCTCCTCCTTCGATACTTATCTGGCGCCGTTCATCAAGGCGGATAACCTGAGCTACGACCAGGCTAAAAAATGCATCGAGTCCTTTATTTACGGTGTCAACACTCCGTCCCGCTGGGGCAGCCAGGCGCCGTTCACCAACATTACCCTGGACTGGACCGTACCCCAGGACATGGCCGAACTGCCGGCGTTAGTTGGCGGCAAGGAAATGCCATTCAAGTACAAGGACTGCCAGAAGGAAATGGACATGGTGAACAAGGCCTTTATCGAAATCATGATTGAGGGCGATGCCAACGGCCGCGGGTTCCAGTATCCGATTCCTACTTATTCCATCACCAAGGACTTTGACTGGTCCGAGACGGAAAATAATAAATTATTATTCGAGATGACCGCCAAGTACGGCACTCCCTATTTTAGCAACTACATTAACAGCGACATGCAGCCCAGCGATGTACGCAGCATGTGCTGCCGCCTGCGCCTGGACCTACGGGAACTGCGCAAGAAAACCGGCGGTTTCTTTGGCAGCGGCGAAAGCACCGGCTCCATCGGCGTGGTAACGCTGAACATGCCCCGTATCGCCTACCTGGCCGAGGACGAAGCAGATTTCTACCGTCGTCTGGACCGGCTCATGGACATTGCCGCCCGTTCCTTAAAGATTAAACGTACCGTCATCACCAAGCTGTTGCATGCCGGTCTGTATCCTTACACCAAACGTTACCTGGGCACCTTCGAGCATCACTTCTCCACCATCGGTCTGGTGGGTATGAACGAAGCCGGCCTGAATGCCAAGTGGCTGCGTCAGGACATGACCCACGCCGCTACGCAAAAATTCAGTCAGGATGTGCTGAACCATATGCGGGAACGCCTGAGCGATTACCAGGAAGAGTACGGCGATCTGTACAACCTGGAAGCTACACCGGCAGAATCTACCGCATACCGTCTGGCAAAACACGACGTGGCTCAGTTCCCCGACATCATCACCGCCGCAGAAAAGAACGGCACCCCCTACTACACCAACAGCAGCCATCTGCCCGTAGGCTATACGGAAGATATTTTCTCGGCCCTGGATATTCAGGACCAGTTGCAAACCTTATACACCAGCGGTACCGTGTTCCACGCTTTCTTGGGCGAGCGCCTGAACGACTGGCACGCCGCCGCCAAACTGGTAAAGAAAATTGCGTACAACTACAAGCTGCCCTATTATACTTTGAGCCCCACCTATTCCATCTGCCCCCAGCACGGCTATTTGAACGGTGAACAGTACGAATGCCCGCACTGCCACCAGAAGACGGAAGTCTACAGCCGGATCACCGGTTACTACCGGCCGGTGCAGAATTGGAATGACGGCAAGCTGCAGGAATTTAAGCAGCGCAAAGTTTATGATACCAGCGCCAACTTTGCCAACACGCAAAAATTAGCTACGGCTCCCGCCCCGGCGGCACAAACAACGCTGCCCCACCAGGCCTCCGCCGCTGTAAAGACTCAGGTCCAGGCTGCGGCAGATGCTAACAAGAATACCGACGGCCAGTTGTTGCTCTTTACGACCCGCACCTGTCCTAACTGCAAGGCAGCCAAGGATATGCTGCAAAAAGCGGGCCTGGCTTACACCACCGTGGTGGCCGAAGAAAAACCGGAACTGGCTGAACAGTACGGCATCCAGATGGCGCCTACCATCGTGGTTATGAAAGATGATCAGCCTACCCGCATCACGGGCCTGACCGATATCCGGCATCTGGTAGAACAAGCGCAGAACTAAAAAACAACAAAAAACCTGCAACCGCAAGTGCCTCGCACTTCTAAGTTGCAGGTTTTTTTATGTAACTTTACGCAGGCTCAGACAAACTTACGCCCGAGTGGTGCTCACAATAAATCCGGCTCCGCTTACCACTTGGCCGGAACTTCCGGGAAGGAACCCCGTACGAACATAGTGGCTAACGTCCGGCACATCAATTGTTTCTGCGGATTGTACATGTCCGCATCCACAATGATGGTGGTACGGCCGTGGTGACGGATTTTGGCCACGCACACGGCTTTTTCGCCGGGATGAATATTTTTAATAAAATTGGTGGTGATGCTCAGGGTCATGACCCGGGCGCCTACCGTGGCGCACACTGCGCCGATGGCCGTATCTGCCAGGGATTCCAAAGCGCCGCCGTGGACAATGCCGTACAAGTTGGTGTGCTTATTGGGATCGATGACCATGCTCAAAGTAGCCTGGCCGCATTCCATGTCGTCGAACTTAATATCGCACAGCTTGACAAAATTATTGATGCTGTAAACTTTTCTTACGAACTCCAAACAAGTCTGCTTATCCACAACCGGATGCCCCTTTTCCTTTTCAAAATTTACTGGCCGGTACCAAAGCTACCGGCCAGGATAAAATACTATGTGATTCCGGCTCCTGCAAAAATTTTTACCACTTTCCAGCCGCACCTTCAGGGAGCTGATGCCACGCTTAAATTATTTAGCCGCAGCCGCCAAAATTTCTCCCAGGATCTTGTGCATCTTTTCGGCGTCGTCGCCGGGCTGAGCTTCGTACAATTTTTTCTGGCCGTCAAAGAAAGCCGGCACATAATAATAATCGTACTTCTTCGCTTCCAGCGGATGCAGGACTTCGTTAATCTTGTCAATCTTGATCTGCTTGTATTCCGGATGCTCCTGTTCCAGTTCCGCAATCACACCAGCCGCACGCTGGCAGTACGGACAACCTGGCATATAGAAAAATTTTAAATCCATCTCGCTCACTCCTTTGTGAAATTTAATTTTGTTGTCTTTATTATACCATAGAAACGAGAAAAAGCCGCGAGGAAAAACTTTCCCCGCGGCTGAAATTTTTGTGAAGTTAAAATTTTAAGCGCTGTAAAAATTGCGCATGGCCTTTTTTCAAACGCCACTAAAATTTGGCCCAGCCAAATTGCTTAGTAATTCCTGAAATCGATAAACTTTACGCCGGAGCTGCTGGTAGTCATCCGTCCCAGATCGCTGGGAGCTGTCACATTATATTTCACGATGGGATCATAGCCGGCGCTCCAGATAATGAAAGTGTAGGTCTTGCCGTTAGGCACAACCAGTTCCTTCAGGCTGCCGTTATTATCCGTAGCCCCTTCACTATGGGTTTCCCCGTGGATGACCACGGTATTGTTCACTACTTCTACCTTCACACCCGGGCCCCCTACATAAACGCCAAAATGTTGCGCCGGAGACCCGTTCGCCAGGACTGTTCCCGCCATGGGACGGTCCGCATTTTTCTCGATGGTTTCGCCGGCGCCGTTGGTGCCGCCGCCCGTTTTAGACGGCACGCTGGGTGTCTTGCCCTTATCTACGGACACACCGGGAATCTTGTTCAGTACCCCGCCGATATTAAAGCCGGCATCTGCCGTCATAGGCGCTGCGATCATCATAGTTGCCAGCAGGATAGCTGCCAGCCCGGTCATTTTTTTCATCATCTTTCACTCCTCTCACTTGTTCGCAGTTAATGTTCAAAGACAATCTCTTTCTTCCGATCCGTAAGCTTGCAGTCCGCCGGTGTATCATCCGCGGAATAATGGTTGACCGTGCCAATCCAGGTGCCGCTCCAGGCGACGATGCCGTACAGACCTGTCTTCACCGTGATGCTGAAATCACCGTTACCGTTCGTGGTCGTCACATAATAAGCGTCGTTCCGGCAGATATTGCCATCAATATCCACATTTTCCGAGGTCAGCAGCAGTTTGACGTTGGCCCCCGGTTTACCATCTTCATAATAGACATGGCCGAAAAGCCTGCCGGGACCACTGGCGCTGTAACCCATGCTGTCCTTTTTCACCATCTGGGGTTCCTTGTACGTGGCAGCCTCGTAACGTTTACCGCCATTACCTTTTTCCGCGGAGACGCCGGGAATCTTGTTCATGATCCCGCCGATATTAAAACCTGCCTGAGCCACCGGCTGCGCCGCCAGGGTCAGCAGGGTTAACGCGCAGGCCAGCACGGCCAGCCTCTTGGAAATTTTCATCTTCCTTCCCCCTTTGCTGTTCCCAATTTGGGTCGTGGCTGTCAGCAACTTTAGCAGCCAAAGTCCTGCCAGCCTTTTAGACTTTCCTTCACTTTTACTATATTCCTTTTCGCCCAAATCCGTACTGAGGGCAGCCTCAGTATAAAAAAATTTAGCAGCGGCTGCGGGCCGATTTTCGCCCTGCCGGGACGTTTTGCCAAAATATTTTTTGTTTTTTGTATACAAAACCCCTTTACAAAATTTTTATTTGGAGTATAATCGGTCTTGTAGATTTCAAAGGCGAAAGCATTGTGCTTTCGCCTTTTTTATTTTCCCGGACAATTTTCCCGTCCCCGGCCAGGACGAGGTAAATTAATTTTCTAACCTGTAATGTTTTTTAAGTGATGAGGAGGAAAAAATTAATTATGAGAATGGAACAAGATAACTTAGGCACTGTAAAATTAAGCGACACAGTAATGTACGGCATCAATACTCAGCGGGCCGTAGAAAACTTTCCCCTTCAGCACAAACGTGTCAGCCTGCGGCTGATTCACGACCTGGTCCTGGTAAAAAAGGCCGCTGCCTTAACCTACGAAGACCTGGGCGTACGGGAAAAAGGTATTTACGCCACCATCGCCCAAGCTTGCGATGAGATTCTAACCGGTTCCTATGATGCAGCTTTCCCTACCGAAACCTTACAGGGCGGCGCTGGCACCTCGACTAACCTCAATGTGGATGAAGTCGTAGCCAACGTGGCCCTGAACTTTTTAGGACAGCCTGCCGGCAGTTACGCCGTCATCCATCCGGTGGACGACGTGAACCGGGGCCAGTCCACTAATGATTCCGTACCTACCGCCCTGCATATCACGCTCATTAAGATGCTGCAGGAATTAATCCGGGGCTGTACGGATTTACAAACGGCACTGAAAGAAAAAGCCACCGCCTACGCCCATATCCAAAAACTGGGCCGCACGGAATTGGAAGATGCCGTGCCCATGACTTTGGGCCGGGAGTTCGGCGCATACGCTCACGCTTTGTACCGCGACTGCGTCCGCCTGACCCGCATGCAGGAAGATCTGCTGTCCGTAAATCTGGGCGGTACTGCTATCGGCATGTGCAACACGGCTACGCCCGCATACCGTGAAGGCGTGTACGCCCATTTGCAGCAAGTCACCGGCCTGCCTCTGCGTCCGGCTGTTGATTTAGTTGACGCTACCCAGAATAATGATGTACTGGTAGAAGTTTCCGGCGCCTTAAAAACCCTGGCCGTAGATTTAATGAAAATGGCCAACGACCTGCGCCTGATGAACGCCGGCCCCGACGGCGCCCTGGGTGAGATTCATCTGCAACCGCTGCAGCAAGGCAGCAGCATCATGCCGGGCAAGGTTAACCCTGTCATCCCCGAGATGATGGTCCAGTGCTCTATGCGCGTGATGGCTAACGATGTAGCCGTGACCATGGCCGCCGCCCACGGCGAATTTGAACTGAACGCTTTCTTCCCGCTGATGGCGGACGGACTTTTGGAAAGCCTGGACATTTTGACCCGGGCTGTGGCTATCTTCCGTACCAAAGCTGTGGAAGTCTTGACCGCGGACGAAGGCAACTGCCTGAAACATCTGACCGCTTCCGCCGCTTTTGGCACCGCCTATACCGGCAGGCTGGGTTACGATACTGTCAGCCATATTTTAAAGACGCATACGCCGGTAGAAGCTAAAAAGATCCTGGATGCCATGCTGGTAAAAAAAGCAGCCACGGTAACCGTGACTGCCAAGACAAAACTGACTGCTAAATCTAAACTGGCGGCCGAAGCATAAATCTGCGCCGCCGCGGCTGCCTGCCCAAGGCGCGCAGCCTGTCAGTTTTTCAAATATTTTACTTTTTGCTAATCTCCCTGCCCTGTGCCGGACCTGGAACGCTACGACTTCCTGTCGTAAGGTCCCCGCGGGACAGGGTGATTTTTTTGGGGACGGATGCCGCAGTTTTGGGTGCTGCCCCTGGAGCGCCCATAAAAAAAGGAGCCGTAAGGACTTCTCCTTACGGCAAAGGTGGGTTTATATTGGGGGGCAAGTGGTTAACCTGAACCGGTGAAGTAACCGAACGGAGCTGACCACTTGTTTTGTTTCTTGACTCTTATTATAACCGAACTTATAATATAAGGAAAGTGAATTTATTTAATATTGTACTTTAGAATTTCTTATGGATGGTGGCAAGATGAAAAAGTCCAAATACGAAGTGTTCATGAAGATTATCGAATACCGCAGCCTGTCCCGGGCGGCTGCGTACTGTAACTATTCCCAGTCCGCAGTCAGCCAGATTGTGGCCTCCCTGGAAGAAGAACTGGACGTGACGCTGCTCAACCGGAGTCATGCCGGCGTTTCCCTGACCAGCGATGGCGAACAGCTGCTTCCCTACCTGAGACAGCTGAGCCGTGCTTATGAGGAACTGTCCGAGAAAAATGCAGAACTGCTGGGCATCGAAAGCGGCCTCATCCGCATCGGCAGTTTTTCCAGCGTATCCAGTAATATCCTGGCGCCGCTCCTGAAAGATTTCCGGTTGGTTCACCCCCGCATCAAGTTTGAACTGCACCAGGGTAACTACAAAGATACCGAGACCTGGATCCAGGAAGGCAGCGTGGATTTAGGTTTCGTAGCGCTGCCTGCGCCCAAGGATCTGGAAGTTTATCCCTTACTGGAAGACCGGATGCTGGCCCTGCTCCCCCTGGACCATCCTTACGCTAAGGCGGACCGGGTACCTCTTAAAATTTTTGGTCAGGAACCCGTCATCCTGCAGGAAGAAGGCAACCACAAAGAAGTACCGGAAATGTTCCGGCAAAATAAAATTACGCCAGAGGTTGAGTACCGGACCGAAGACGACTACACCATCATGAGCATGGTAGAAAACGGTTTGGGCATCGCCATCCTGGCTGAGCTGGTGCTGCTGCACAACCGCTACCGCATCGCCATCCGGGAAACCGACCCGCCCTATTCCCGTAAGATTGCCCTGGCCCTAAAAAGTAAAAAACGGGCCTCCCGGGCCGTACAACGTTTTTTGGATTTTGCGATAGAACACCTGGCGCGGTATAATAAGACAAAGAACTGGTCAGAAAGGGTGATTTTATGATTAATTTACAAAAACTAGCCACGGAACAAAGAAATGCCAAGACTAACAAGATTGATAGCGCCACCACCTTGGAACTGGTCCAAATCATGAACGATGAGGATCACAAGGTAGCCGACGCGGTTCACAAGATCCTGCCTCAGGTGGCAGCGGCGGTAGATATGATTGCCAGCCATCTGCGCCGGGGCGGCCGGCTCTTTTATGTAGGCAGCGGCACCAGCGGCCGGCTGGGAATTTTGGATGCCGCCGAATGTCCGCCTACTTTTAGTACCAGTCCCGAATTAGTACAGGGCATCCTGGCCGGCGGCGAAAGCGCCGTCTTCAGGGCCAAAGAAGGTGCGGAAGACGATGCGGAACAGGGCGCCAAAGATTTAGCGGCCCGCAGCGCCACCAACCGTGATGTAGTAGTGGGTATCTCGGCCAGCGGTCGCACGCCCTATGTGGTAGGCGCCCTTACCTACGCCCGGCAAAAAATCGGCGCCGCTACCATCGCCATCTGCTGCAGCGCAGATTCTGCCGTCAGCAGACAGGCCGACTTTAATTTGTGCGCCCTGGTAGGTCCTGAAGTCATCACCGGTTCTACCCGGATGAAAGCGGGCACGGCGGAAAAGATGCTCTTGAATATGCTGTCCACCGGCGCCATGGTGAAACTGGGCAAAGTTTACGGCAACCTGATGGTAGATTTAAACTGCTCCAACGAAAAATTACAGGAACGGGCTGTGCAAATTGTCATGGCGGTAGCTGAATGTGACCGGGACAAAGCCGTAAGGTCTCTGACCGCAGCACAGGGCAACGCCAAGGAAGCCTGCCTGATTGCCGCATTGAATCTTTCCCCGGAAGCGGCGCGCCAGCATCTGGCTGTGGCCGGCGGCTTTTTAGGCAAAGCTTTAACTTTGATGTAATTACTCTATTGTGAAAGGTCGTATGCGTTCATGAACAACCAGGAACTGGCCCAAAAAATTTTAGAGGTGGTGGGTCCCGCCGAGAATGTTATCGAAGCGCATAACTGTATGACGCGGCTGCGCCTGCATGTGCACCGGGAAACTTTTACGGCGGAGGCGCTCAAAAAAATCCCCGGCGTGCTGGGGATCAATAAGAGCAACGATGAATGGCAGATTGTGCTGGGTCCCGGTAAGGCGACCAACGTCACTACTGCTTTCAATACCCTGGTAACCGCAGGCCAGGCTACAGGCGCCACCGTCCCGCCGGCAGTACCTGCTGGCACCGCAGTGCAAACTGCAGCTCAGACTCCTGCAACACCTGGCGGTACGGCCTCCACTTTTACGGATTTGCAACAACACGCCAAGATTGGCGACGGTCAAGACCTGCATAACGCTATCCGTAAACGCAACGCCACTCCCGGCAAGCTGCTTTTAAAAAAGATTGCCAACATCTTTGTACCCATTATCCCGGCATTTATTGGCTGCGGCCTTATTACCAGCGTCCTCAGTATTTGCTTTAAATTTAATCCGGTCCTGGCCCAGATTCCGCTCCTGCAAGTTTTAGCCATCGCCGGCAACGCCATCTTCTGGGGTCTGAACCTGTTCGTCGGTTTTAACACCGCCAAAGAATTCGGCGGCTCCCCTATTTTAGGCGGCGTGATGGCCGCGGTCATCACGCATCCCGGCCTGAGCAATATCACCTTGTTTGGTGACAAACTGGTTCCTGGACGGGGCGGCATTATCGCCGTACTGTTAATTGCGTTCTTTACCGCCGAGCTGGAAAAATGGCTGCATAAACATGTGCCGGAAATCCTGGATTTATTTTTGACACCGTTTCTGGTAGTGCTGTTGTCCACCTTTGTGGGCATCGGCATCTGCCAACCCGTAGGCAGTTTTCTCTCCGAGGTAATCGGCAACGCGGCTACCGCCGCTGTTCATACAGGCGGCGCCCTCACCGGTTTCATCATGGGCGGCTGCTGGCTGCCGCTGGTCATGCTGGGCATCCATCAGGGCATGACGCCCATTCATGCGGAACTGTTAAATCATTTCGGCATCGACATTCTCCTGCCCATCCAGGCCATGGCCGGCTGTGGTCAGGTGGGTGCGGCGCTGGCTGTATATTTTAAAACCAAAAATGCCACGCTTAAGAAAACTGTGGCCGTGGCTTTACCTATCGGTATCATGGGCGTGGGCGAGCCACTCATCTACGGCGTCACCTTCCCTCTGGGCAAACCGTTTCTCGGCGCCTGCATCGGCGGCGCCTGTGGCGGCGTAGTCCAAGCCATCTTTGTGGTGGGCGCATTCACCATGGGTATCTCCGGTTTACCGCTGGTAGCCAGTACCGACAAGATGCTGGTTTACCTGGCCGGACTTTTAGTAGCATATGTGGCAGGTTTTATCGCCACCTGGCTGTTAGGGTTTGATGACCCGGAATAGGAGTAAAAGATGCGTACCGGTATCAGTGTGTACTGCGGCCTCTCCCGCAGCGCCGCCCAAAACCTGGAACTTTTACAAACTGCGGCTGCTTTAGGGATCAGCCGTGTCTTTACGTCGCTACAGATTCCCGAGACAGATACGACCAGTTTCCAGCAGGAGCTGGAACAACTTTTAGCTGCGGCCCAAACTTTGCACCTGGACGTATGCGCCGATATTTCCCCTGCTGTCCAGGCAATTTTAGGGCTACAGACTTTAACACCGGCGGCGCTTTTAGCACTGGGCATTACCACGATCCGCTGTGATTTTGGTTTCACTCCGGCCCAACTGGCAGGCTTCAGCCAAAAAATACGGGTGCAGCTGAACGCCAGCACCCTGACGCCGGATTTTTTGCAGGAGCTGCGCACTGCCGGCGCTAATTTCGCCAACCTGGACGCCCTGCATAATTTTTATCCCCGGGAACATACGGGGCTGAGCAGCAAATATTTTCAGCAGCAGACAGCATTTTTACACGACCAGGGTTTAAGCGTGGGCGCTTTTGTAGCCAGCAAAACCGGTCGGCGCGGTCCCCTGTTTGCCGGGCTCCCCACTCTGGAAAAACAGCGGGAGCTGCCGGTAGCCAAAGCGGCGGCAGCATTGGCAAAATTAGGAGCTGATAGTATTTTTATCGGGGACGACGCACCCGCTTTAGAAGAACTGCAGGCGCTGACAGCCGTGGCCAAAAAATTAGCGGCGGCGAACAAAAAAAATGCCGGCGCTGACAAAAAATTGACAGCCGCCGAATTAGCCGCTGCCCCAAAATTTGTCCGTACGCCGGCCGGTGCCGTACCAAAATGGGGAGACACTGTATCTGACCCCGCTATAATTTCCCTGCCGGTACAAATTTTGACGAAGAACACCAAGCTGCAAAAATTTTTGCGGCAGACTTTTACCTCCCGGTTAGATGTGGCGCAAGACGCCATCCGCACCCAGGAAAGCCGCGAACTTTTGCACGGCCTGGTCGTGGAACCGGATACTTCGACAATATTACCTAAAACTCCGGGCGCCATCACCCTGGACAACAAAAGATATTTACGCTACATGGGCGAGCTGCAAATTTTAACCAGCGCCCAGGATCCGGACCCGCGTACTAATCTCGTGGCCCAGGTTTTGCCTAAGGCGCTGCCGCTGCTAAAAAAAATCCGGCCGGGACAAAAATTCACATTCCGGATTCGCTAATTTATTATTCTTAAAAATTCCGCCACAGGATCATGGAACTTAACTGGAAACCATATTTTTCGTACAGCTTGATGGCCGGGTTTCCCGCCACCACTTTGACCTTCATCAGTTTGACGCTGCGTTTCTGGAAACTGGCAATGGCCCAGTCCATCAAAAGTTTGCCAAAACCCCGGCCCCGGTATTTCCCCAGGACGATTAAAATATCCAGATCACCATCCGTGCCTGCAAAATTTAACTTACAAAAACCGGCAACTTCCCCGGCCTCTTCCACCACGCCGATCAAAGATTTATGTTCGTCCAGATCTTCCTTGAACCAAACGAGGCGGTCGTCATCCGTCCCCCGGGGATATGCGCCCTTAAAATGCAGCGATACCTTGTTATGATACGCTGCCAAATCCTGCAGACACGGCCGCAATCGGTCCACCTCGTCCGCCCTTATCTCTCGTACAACTGCCATCAGTATCCTTCCTCCTTCCGGATATAAGCCTGCACATCTGCTACCGTGTGCTCATCAAAATTTAAAAATTCGGCAGCCGTCATCAGTTTGGCGCCCACGCGCTGCATATCTTCCAGGTTTACCCGTTGAATCTCGTCCGTGTTGGACGAAGTACAATCCGTCAAAATTACCACGTTATAATCCAGGGCGATAGCGTCATAACAGGTGGCACGAATACAGTTGGGTGTTGTAGTACCCGCTAAAATTACCGTACGCACACCCCGGCGTCTTAAAATTAAATCCAGCTCCGTCTGGAAAAAAGCGCTCCAGCGCGGCTTAAAAATAACCAGGTCTTCCCCTTGAGGTTCCAAACCTGCCGGTGCTTCCTCACTGTTAGGCCCCGTGCTCCCCGGTGTCATGGAGCGGCCGCCTTTGACCCAGCCGGCGTAGCGGTTTAGTTCCACATCGCTGCCATCAGCACGGTAGGCGCGCTTGACAATCACCACCGCCAGGCCTTTATCCCGGGCCGCCTGCATAGTCTTAGCACAAGCCGGCACCGTAGCAGCCGCACTTTGAATGCAGTGACCCCCCGCCGGATTTACAAAACCTTGTTCCATATCAATCAACAGGTAAGCTGCTTGTGTTTTGTTGTGCATAATTTTTTTCCTCCACATAATCCACAAATTTCTGTACCAGGCTGGGCAGAATATTTTTCTTCAATATATAAATCTTCTGTTCAATATATAAACTCTTTTCGTCCAAACGGATGGCAAAACAACCTTCCGGAGCTTCCTCCGGGCTTTCCAGATTTACCACCGCCAGGGCCAGACCGCAGGACGCTAAAGCCAGCGGCGTGTTCCGGGTGGTAGCGCCCAGCAGCATCCGGGGCACAAAATCATACGCCTCGCAGGCTTCGGTAATTAAAGGCTGGCTCACAAAATTGGCGCTCAAAGGCGCTCCCCGCAAATCCCGACATGTATAGGCCGCCGCCCGGCCGTCCAGCCAGGGGTTATTTTTTTGTCCCACCACATAAAAATCCTGCCGGGTCCGGGTCAGGATCCTAAACCGGTGCTGTTCCGGCAAAGGCGCATTAGCCACCCCCACATCCACCATGCCCTCGGTCAGCTGCCGTACCTGGTCCAGTACCGAAGCTTCGTAAACCTGATAGCGTACCTGAGGATAAAGTTTTATAAAATCCTGTAAGTCGTGGCGCACAAACTGCGGCGCCAGCGCTGTCGAAATACTCAGCTTGAGCATCCCCGCCAGACCGGCCGCGCAATTTTTAATTTCCGTGCGGGTGGTGTCTTCCACCGCGCACAAATATTGGGCCTGTTGAAAAAAGATGCGCCCGGCGTCGGTCAAATCCAAAGTCCGCTGTCCCCGTCCCATCAAGAGCAGTTTCGAGCCGTATTCTTCTTCCAGATGGCGCACCTGGTTGCTGAGCGCCGACTGAGCCAGACATAATTTTGCGGCCGCCGCCGACAGGCTGCCCGTTTCTACAATCACCACAAAATTCCGGTAATAACTAAAATCCATGGCCACGCCCCCTCAGATAAAATATCTATCTAAAAGATATTTTATCACAAAAACAAATATTTTACATATATTTCTTTTAGTCTTATACTTGTATAAGGAGCTTAGTCACCTTTTTTCACAGCTCCGCTATCAAAAAAAGAAAGCGGGTCTTGATATGGCTTCTCAGCAACACAGTAAAGGACGGCACACCCTGGCCGTCATTGCCGGACCGGCGGCGTTTGCCTTCATCCTTCTGGCCGGGCAAAATTTATTTGGCTTTAAACAGGCGGCGGCTTTGGGTACCATCGTCTGGATGGGTTTGTGGTGGATCACCACGCCAGTGCATATTTCTGTGACAGCACTGCTGCCCATCGTGGTCAATGCCTTTTTTAACCTGGTCCCCATGGGCGGCGTGGTTTCCCAGTATTTCTCCGAGATCATCGTGCTCCTTTTAGGAGCCGATTTAATTTGCTTAACCTGGACCGTCACCGGTCTGGATAAAAGATTGTCCCTCAAGACATTGTGTCTCATCGGGCCTTCTTTGAAACAGCAGATCCTGGTCTGGCTCTTCGCTTCAACCATCCTTTCTATTTTTCTGCCTAACGCCGTGGTCTGCACCATCATGTTGCCGGTGGCGGTTTCTATGTTAAAGTTTGTAGGCGAAAAAGATATGCAAACATCCAAGCTCGCCGTGCCCATCCTCCTGGCTATTACCTGGGGCGCCGGCATCGGCGGGTTTGGCTCCCCCCTAGGCGGCGCTGCCAACCTGGTAGGCATCAGCTACATCGAGCAACTCACCGGCCGGGAATTCATGTACATCGAATGGGTCATCCGTTTCCTGCCCATCCTCTTCATCATCATGCTGGTCAACCTGTTTTACCTGTACTCTATCAAATTACCGGTGGACCATGTGAACGGTACCAAATCTTATTTTAAAGAAACTTACGACAAATTGGGCAAGATGGGCCGGGGAGAAACGCTCAGCTTAGTCCTGTTTGTTGCCGCCACGGTACTGGCCTTTGTCCGGCCCCTGTACGCAGGAATTTTACCGGGCATGAAACCTTCCTACGTGTTTCTGACTTTAGGCATAGTCGCCTTTCTCCTTAAAGATGAAAAAGATAAACCCTTGATTACCTGGCCGCAAGCAGTGAGCGGTGTCATGTGGGGCATGTTCATCCTCTTTGGCGGCGGCCTGGCTTTGGGCAAGATAGTTACGGACACCGGCGCGGCGGCCAAACTGGCCGAGCTCATCGCGCAAACGAATCTGACCGGCGGTTTAGGAACCGTGGCCCTGTTCGTAGTTTTTTCCTGCGGCCTCTCCGAAATTTCCAGCAACACCGGTGCCGCAGCTATCTGCTGCCCGGTAGTTATCAGTATTGCCCAGGCGCTGGGGCTTAACCCTCTGCCGTATTTGTTTGTCACCATCATCGGGTTTAACAATGCCTACATCCTGCCGGTTTCCATCCGCGCCATCACCGTAGGCTACGGACTCAGCCCGGCCGTGATGATGAAACACGGCGTACGTCTGGCGCTCTGCACCATGACCGTCATCACCCTTTTAAGTTACGTACTTATCAACTACTGGCCCTTATTTAACAAAGTCTAAACTTTCACCCGGAACCTCCGGTATGACGGCCTGCTTTATCACAGCGGCAGCCCACCGGAGGTTTTTTATTCTCAAAATAATCCCCCAAAAGATGCAAAAAAATGACTAAGAAACATTTTACTTGTTTTCCTTCGATGTAGTATAATATTGTAAAATAAAGAGGAATTTTATAAAGACATAAGGAAAAACTGATCATGACTCTTAACAGCGCTGCAGCAGAACAACTTAATACTGCCAAAGCCCGGATTCAGGAACTCCAGGAAAAACTCCAGGAAAAAGAACAATCTTTTCGGGAGCTCTTAAGTTATTCGGATGTTTCCTATTTTATTTATTACCCCAAGCTGCACCGTTACGAAGCACCCTTCATGCCGGAAAAGATTAAAGATGTGCCGGTTCGCATGGACAATTATCCGGAATCATTCATGGATTATACGGAATTATCCTCTCAGGACCGTCGGCTTTATAGTGAAATGATTCAAAAAATTGATCAGGGCGCTCCTGAAGCTGAGTGTACTGTGCACATGAAATATCAGGGCGTTTATTACTGGTTCCGGGTCCATTTTCAAAATCAGCTGGACAAAGAAGGCCAACCTGTTAAAGCTTTTGGGTACGCCGTCATGATTAACCAGCTAAAAACAGCGGAAAGATTATTGGCCGAAGAACGCTTAAAGATGCAAACTCTGGCCAGTGGTATCCTGGCAAGTTCCTGTTTCAATATCACAAAGGATTGCGCCATCAGCATCAATAATAATGTTTATTTGAAATATGCGCCGGAAATCAATCCTGCCATCCAGGATGAAGCCTTACAGGTAGAACCGGAAATCAAACAGCAGCAACAGGAAACCAAGTCTTTCCTATTGGCCGCTGCTGAACAAGTTCCTGATCCGGAGCAACGCCGGCAGTTCCTGGAAAAATTTAGTCACATCGGTATGCTAAAAATATATGCTGCCGGCAACCGGGAAATTAACCTGGAATACCGGCGGTGGATAGGTAAGGAATTAATCTGGGCACACACCCAGGTAATTATGCTGCCTGATCCGGACACGGGTGATATCCTGGCTTTTTACTACACCCGGGACATTAATGAAGAAAAAATCCAGCGGGAAGTTATGTCCAGCCTGATTACCTTTGGTTTTGACAATGCGGCTTATGCCGACCTGCAAACGGAAAAGGTACGCCTTATTAAAACCCGGCCTGACGCACTGGCACAACCTATGGAAAGATGTCTTTTCAAGGATATCGCCGGCTTTTATGTGCCGCATTATGTTTATCAGGAAGACCAGGACCGCTGCCGTCAGGAATTTACTTTAAAGAATATCCGGGATCAGCTAGAAAAAGCCCAGGCTTATTCCATTTATTTTCGTCTTAACGACAGCCGCATGCCTAAAGAAAAACCTTACCGGTACATGCGCATGTTATTCTTTTACTTAAATGCCGAAAAACGTTACCTGGTTTTCTGCCGGTCGGATATTACCGAACAAATTGAAAAGGAACAACAACAGCAATTAAAATTAGAACAGTCCATGCGCCGGGCTGAACTGGCAAATGCAGCCAAAACCAATTTCCTGGCCCGCATGAGTCATGATATCCGTACGCCTTTAAACGGCATCATGGGCATGACCAATCTGGCCCTGGACGAACAGCTGCCTCCTGCCGCCAGAGAATACTTGCAAAAAATCGATGAAAGCAGCCATTTTCTCCTGGCCCTGATTAACGATATCCTGGATATGACCAAGGTGGAAAGCGGCAAGCTGGAACTCCATCCCGAACCTTCCACGCATTTACAACTAAACAAGTACCTACAAGCGGTCATTGAACCTTTATGCCAAGCTAAAAATATCACGTTCACCGTGCGGCATCCTAAAAAAAGCTTCACTCTGCTTATAGATAAAGTAAGATTTTACCAGATTATCTTTAATCTGCTCAGCAACGCCGTTAAATTTACGCACCGGGGCGGACATGTCCAGCTTGAATTACATAGTTATGAGATTACAGATTCCAGCCTAAAGCTGGATATTACGGTAACCGATGACGGTATCGGTATGAGCAGGGAGTTTCAACAAAAACTTTTTCAGCCTTTTGAACAGGAATATACAGACAGCAATGCGGTCCGGTTTGGTTCCGGACTTGGTCTGGCCATCGTCAAAAGTCTGGTAGAACTTATGGGCGGCACCATCACGGTTCAGAGCGAGCGCGGTAAAGGCAGCCGGTTTAAGATCAGGGGACTCTCCTTCCCCATCGTTCCCGATGTGCAGACCCCGGCCGCTAAAGAAAACCTGCCCACCTCTTTGGCCGGAAAACATATCCTTCTGGCAGAAGATAACGCCATCAACGCCGAAATCGTGGCCCGCTTGTTGCAGAAAAAAGGTGCACGGGTGGTAATAGCAACGGACGGCATCATTGTCGTCAAACAATATGCAGATTCGGAGCAGTATAGTTTTGACGCCATCTTAATGGATGTGCAGATGCCGCATCAAGATGGTCTGGCAGCCACAAGAGCTATCCGTAAACTGGACCGTCCGGATGCACGTACCGTTCCCATCATCGCCATGACCGCCAATGCCTTTGAAGATGATATCCGTATCTGCCTGGATGCCGGCATGAACGCTCATCTGGCCAAACCCGTGGTCACGGATGTTCTCTATCAGACCTTGCAGGAATGGGTTAATACGCCGGTGGAGAAGAAATAATATTTTGGCCGGTGAGCGTTGGCATCAACACCTGCCAACAAAATAGCAAAAAACCTTCGTCTGGATTTTTTTCCGTGCGAAGGTTTTTTTATGTCCGTAAATTTTTAAGCGCTGTAAATTTTTTGAGCACCGCCAATTTTAAAACGGCGGGAACTGATCGTTCACGATCAAGCTGGGTGAACGCAACATTCCTTTCTGGAAAGATTCTTCCGCGTCGTCAGCATCATCGTCATCCGTTACTTGGGATGGCCGCGGCTCAAAAGCTTTTAAAAATTCCCGCAGCGCGGCAAAATTTCTGTCTGCCGGTTCCTGACGCGCCATGTCCCGGACTAATTGTATAGCCGCCGGATCATTTTGATACCTGACGAGCAGTTCCTCGCAAATTATTTTCTCCTCCGGGGCCAGCTTGCCATTCGTTAAAAGTCGTAAGGTCATGTCTGCCTCCTTAGCCAGGTTTTTTGCCCGGCCTGTCAAAAGTAAGATTTACTTTCCTGTCGTAATTTTTCCATTTCACAAACCCGCCGGGAATCACTATGTTCGTTATAATATTCAACGTATTTAAGCGCCAGGGGTGACAAGGGTCGCCCTTTGACTTTAACCACCGATTTGTACAAGGATGTACCGGCATCCATGATTTCTTTCACGATCAGACCGGCTTCCACTTTTTCTTTGCGTTCCAGGGCCACTACCGCTACCGCCCGGTCTTCTATGGCCCATTGCAAAGCTGTATGTCTGGCGGTGCAGACACTCAGGACCGGTAAAGTAATTTTTTGAGCGGCACAGCAGGTTTGTAAGATGCCGCTACATCCGGCGGTGGTAGAGACAGGAAGATTTTCTAAAGCGCGCAGAACAATGGTCTGACCACTCTTTTGTAAATATGTACCTTGTCTGAGACATACTGCCGCTAAAATTTCACCACGCTCAAATAAAAGCTCAAACCCGCTTTCCGCTTTCACTGGCGTGCTAAAAATTCCCAGTTCCGTTACCCCGTCTAAAAGCTGGCGGCTCTGTTCCATGACGCCGGCTTCATAAATGACAAAATGTACCTGGGGATACAGTTGGTTAAATCCCTGTAATGATTTATGAATCAAAAGCGCGGCCCGAGAATTGGTGACGCTCATTTTCAATGTTCCTACAACTTTATGTAAAGCGTGATTAGTTTCTGTCCTGGCAAGATCTTCCAACGAGCAAATATATTTAGCTTTCTGGTACACGATGCGTCCTGCATCTGTCAGGATAATCTGCCGTGTGCCACGCGCTGTTAAAAGCAGCTTGGTGCCATAAAATTGTTCCAGGGCGCGCAGTTGTTTGCTCAACGCCGGCTGGGCAATATGAACAATTTCTGCAGCACCGGTGATGCTACCTGCTTCGATAATCGCTAAAAAATTCCGGTAGTTTTCAATATCCATAGCTACTCCTTTTTCTATAATTGTATTCTTATTTATCCTCACCGTCAATAAATTAATAGCATATATTCCTAATAATCTTAAGTTTTATGCCAAACGGATATTTTTATTTTAGGACTCTGTAAGTTATACTTTTCTCAAGCCAGGGTTAACCTCAGGAATAGGTTAATCCCACTTAAATGTAATTAAAGGAGGTCGAAAATCATGACTGAAGCTACTGCCACCCTTAATTTTAAAGGTAGTCCCAAACGTAAACGCCAGCTGGAATATTTAGGACGTCTGTTATTACACCGTAAAGAGGCAGCTAAAATCTTCACAGATGTGGAACAGGACGGTGTGGAGTATAAGAAAAATATTCAAGGCGTCATACTGACGGACGAGGAAGTAGACGCGCTCAAGAGGTCTAGATGAAATTATACACAGCTTCTTTGTTCTGCTTTTTACTCGTTACAAAAACACATTTACCTTTTTATCTCTATACCCCATCATTAGTGCGTCTCCTCTAAGGTAGGGAACTCTATGGCCAGGATACCAGCCGAAACACCTGCGGAAAAACAAAAAGTACAGTCATTGCTACAGCATGTTGACAAGAATCTTTATTTCCGCATCTTGCAGCGGCGGCGTGACCCTCTGCATGTTTTCCCTTTCCTTGGAGAAGATGGCACTCCTTTTCAAGATCCTTTCAATTACTTAAATGTTTCCATTCCTAAACATAAAAAATAACCGGAGGTAAATATCGTGTCACCTGCAATTAAATGTTTGCTTTTGCTTTTAGTAGTAGCCTTTTTTTTCATCACCGAAATTATTCCTTTGGCAGTAACGGCTATAGCTGCCGCTTTAGCTTGTTTCTTTTTAGGATTCATACCGGCTAATCAGGTGTTCCTGGGTCTAGCCGATTCCACCGTGGTTCTTTTCGGCGGAATGTTCATTGTGGGAGCCGCCATGTTTTATACCGGACTGGCGCCAAAGATTGGCAGTATGGTTGTCAAACTTTTTGGTACCGGTGAAAATAGTTTAATGATTGGAATCATGGTGGTGGCTGCCATCATGTCTGCCTTCCTTTCCAACACGGGGACCACGGCCTGCCTGATGCCAGTTGTCTTAAGTATCTGCACCACCGCTAAAATTTCTAAAGGCAGGGAACTGATGCCCCTGGCTTTTGCCGCAGGTTTGGGTGGTACCATCACTTTAATCGGTACGCCGCCTAATATGATTGCTAACATGGCGCTTAGGGCTGCCGGAATGCCGGAACTGGAATTCACTTTTTTTGAATTCGCTTATCTGGGAATACCTATTACCATCGCCGGTATCCTATACATGATCCTGATTGGCAAATATATATTGCCCAATCGTGTAGATACTGCCGAACCGGTTGCAGAAACTGAAAATACCTGTGAATTTGCGTATGCTGATGATGTACCAGTGGAAGTTATCTGTACCAGCAAGAAAAAACAATTTATCTGTGGTCTCATCATGGTAGGTGTAGTCGTAGTCATGGCTACCAATATCCTGCCTTTGGAAATTGCCGCTATCATCGGTGCTTTGCTCTGCGTACTGACCGGTTGCCTGACGGAAAAGCAGGCATATAATTCCATTGACTGGGTTACCATTTTTCTGTTTGCCGGGATGATTCCCGTGGCTACGGCCATGAGTACCACTGGTGCCGGTAAATTAATTGCCGAGACCACCATTAATTTAATGGGTGGCAACCTGAGCCCCATGCTCTTGACCGCAGTATTGTTTATCCTGGCAGTTATACTGACTCAGTTTATGTCTAACACTGCCAGCAAAGCTTTACTGGCTCCGGTAGGCATTGCCCTCTCCACCCAGATAGGCGCTTCGCCTAAAGCTGTGCTGATGGCAATTTTGATTGCCTCCAGCTGCGCATTCATGACTCCTGTAGGTACACCTCCTAATACTCTGGTACTGGGACCCGGTGAATATAAGTTTATGGATTATGTTAAAGCCGGCAGCGGTCTGGTAATAACCTGTCTGATTGTATCTATGGTCATCATCCCCATCGTCTGGCCGTTTTTCCCGGCGCATACCTAACAGGGAGGGTAGGCGTTGAGATTAATATAAATGTTTTACAGTTTTTCCTAGTTCTCTTTCCTCCTACTCTTTGTTTACACGTAAAACTTGTTTTCAACGTGGTAGACAAAGTAATTACTCCTGGTACGCTGTTGGACCTCCGTACCAGGAGTTTTACTATATCTTTAATTCAAGGACGATATTTGGTTTCACATCAAGCAAACAGCCTCCGGATTTTTAGTCCGGAGGCTGTCGCTATTTTCCCACGCGTTTCTCGTTCTATTTACTATCTTTCAAATGCTTCACGGCTGCCCGGTCCATATCAAAGGCCCTGATCAATTCGGTAACCGCCTGACTGGGAGAAATAATCCCGTTCACTACTGATTCCCGTACCAGGGGCAAGCGGCCCTGAATTAAGGGATCATTAAAGAACAGGTTATGCAAATGCTCGTCAATCATACTGTGTACCCAATCCAAAACCTGGGACTTACGGCGCTTTTCAAAAACACCGCTGGCCTTAGTAGTTTTTTCAAACTCCCGCATCACGGCCCATAACTCTTCCATGCCCGTCTTTTTCAAAGCGGAGCATTTATAAGCATGAGTCTTCCAGCCTTCGGTAGCCGGACGGATAAATTCTACCATCCGTTCGTATTCACCCTGGGCCACGAGGGCACGATTCAAATTATCGCCGTCAGCTTTGTTGACCACGATAGCATCCGCCAGTTCCATGATACCCTTTTTGATTCCCTGTAAATCATCGCCGGCACCGGTTAAGACTACCAGCATGAAGAAATCCACCATGGACCTGACCGTTGTTTCTGACTGGCCTACGCCTACGGTTTCTACCAGAATCACGTCACAACCGGCAGCTTCGCACAGCATCATGGTCTCACGACTCTTTCTGGCTACGCCGCCTAACGTCCCTTTAGAGGGCGAGGGACGAATAAAGCAATTGGGTTCCCGGCTCAGCAGCTGCATCCTGGTCTTATCGCCCAGGATAGAACCGCCGGTCAGGGAACTGGTAGGATCCACGGCCAGCACCGCCACATGGTAACCCATCTGGCACAGCATCTGGCCAAAGGCTTCGATAAACGTACTTTTGCCGGCGCCCGGCACACCGGTAATACCGATGCGCAGAGCCTTGCCGGTACGGGGCAGTAACGCCTGCAGTACTCTCTGAGCCTTATCAAAATCCTTGGGAGCATTACTTTCAATCAAGGTGATCGCCTTGGAAAGAAGCATGCGATCTCCTTTGCTAACCCCTGCCACTAATTCTTCCACAGAAAGCTTTTTGCGGAGGGGGATCTTCGCGACCACATTCTCCGGATATTCCTTGGCAGCGGTAACGCTGTTGACCGAAGTATCAATACCTTCCATCACGGAACACGCAAAGTTAGGATCTTTTTTGAGAGGAACCCAACTTGGTCTTATCTGATCATTGATTTCTGGCACAGCTATCATCTCACCTTCCTGACTAACTATTGTGCTGCTTCCTCCTTAGCACGATCCACCAACATCTTTAAGAGCTTGATGCAGCACTTGGGAATGTTAGTACCAGGTCCAAAGATGGCTACAGCGCCGTGGTCGTACAGATACTGATAGTCCTGGGCGGGAATAACTCCACCGATGCAGACCAGAATATCACTACGGCCGCGTTTCTTTAATTCTTCCACCAGAGCCGGCAGCAAAGTCTTGTGACCTGCGGCCAGGGAAGAGAAACCTACCATGTGCACATCGTTGTCGACGGCATCCTGGGCAGTTTCTTCCGGAGTCTGGAACAAAGGTCCTACGTCCACATCCCAGCCCATATCAGCGAAGGAGGTTGCCAAAACTTTCTGGCCTCTGTCGTGTCCGTCCTGACCCATCTTGGCCAGGAAGATACGCGGCCGGCGGCCTTCCAGTTTTTCAAACTCTTTGGCCAGCCTGGTAGCTTCGTCCAGTTCCTTAGAATCGCTGAACTCGCTGCTATAAACACCGGATACGGTATGAATAACGGCGTTGAAACGACCGGAAACTTTTTCTACGGCGTCAGAAATTTCGCCTAAAGAAGCACGGTCATGAGCGGCTTGTACGGCTAACTCCAACAGGTTACCGTTATCGCGGCTCTCAGCTGCTTTCGTAATAGCTGCCAGGTCGCGGCGGACAGCTTCCGGATTACGCTCGGAGCGTAATTTTTCCAGACGCTTAATCTGCGCGTTACGTACGGCAGTGTTATCAATGGACAGTACGTTCAAAGGATCTTCCTTCAGCAGGCGGAACTTGTTCAGGCCTACAATGGTCTCCTTGCCGCTGTCGATATCCGCCTGACGGCGGGCGGCGCATTCCTCAATACGCATCTTGGGCAGACCCGTGGCAATAGCTTTGGCCATGCCGCCCAGAGATTCAACTTCCTGGATATGAGCCCAGGCCCTGCGAATAATTTCGTTAGTCAGGTATTCCAGATAATAGGAACCGCCCCACGGATCGATAATCTTGCAGACCTTGGTCTCATCCTGAATGTACAGCTGCGTGTTACGTGCCAGACGCGCGGAGAAATCCGTCGGCAGAGCGATGGCTTCGTCCAGGGCGTTGGTGTGCAGGGACTGGGTGTGGCCCAGAGCCGCAGACATGGCTTCCATACAGGTTCTGGAAATATTATTGAACGGATCCTGTTCCGTCAGGGACCAGCCGGAAGTCTGGCAGTGCGTACGCAGGGCCATAGACTTGGGGTTCTTGGCGCCGAAGTTCTTTAGGATCTTGGCCCACAGTACGCGAGCCGCACGCATCTTGGCTACTTCCATAAAGTAGTTCTTGCCCATATCCCAGAAGAAGGACAGACGCTTTGCAAAGTCGTCCACCTTCAGGCCGGCTTTTTCACCGGTACGAATATATTCCATACCGTCGGCCAGGGTGTAACCTAATTCCAGGTCGCAGGTGGCGCCGCATTCCTGAATGTGGTAGCCGGAAATGGAAATACTGTTGAACTTGGGCATGTTGTTGGTGGTATATTCAAAAATATCACCGATGATACGCATGGACATGTCAGGAGGATAAATGTAGGTGTTACGAACCATGAACTCCTTCAAAATATCATTCTGAATGGTACCGGCCATAATCTTCTTATCCACGCCCTGCTCTTCGCCGGCGCAAATAAAGAAGGACAGAATCGGCAGTACGGCGCCGTTCATGGTCATGGATACGGACATCTGGTCCAGGGGAATACCTGCGAACAGGATGTTCATATCCAGCATGGAGCACACGGATACGCCGGCTTTACCAACATCGCCGACCACGCGGGGATTATCCGCATCATAGCCGCGGTGAGTCGGTAAATCGAAGGCAATGGACAGACCCTTCTGGCCTGCTGCCAGGTTGCGGCGGTAGAAAGCGTTAGATTCTTCGGCCGTAGAGAAACCTGCATACTGACGTACCGTCCAGGGACGGAACACATACATGGTGGAATAAGGTCCACGCAGGAACGGAGGGATACCGCTCATAAAGTTCAGGTAGTTACAATTCTTATACACATCCTGGGTGTACAGCGGTTCAACCGGAATACGTTCCAAGGTAGTATCCTTTAAGGATTCGTATTTTTCACCGGTTTTCTTTTCCAAATCTTTCTTCCAGTTGTCGTAAGCGCAGGAAGGATGATTTTGTAAAGATAGCTTGGTGAAATCAGGATTAGTAGTTGCCATTATTCAATCATCCCCTTTTTCTTCTGCAACATTCTTAAAATCTCATAGCAGTTAGCGGCAACGCTGACGAAATCATCCACGCCGGCAGCCTTATAAACCGGCACCAGATCCTTTGGTGCCGCGCCTGCCAGGAACAACGTTGCTCCCTTGGGCAAAGCAGCCTTCAGTTTGGGGGCCAGAGCCGGAACAATCTCGGGATAAGTAGCATCAGTGGAGCAAATAACCGCACAATCGTAAGGCTTTTCCGCAGCGGCCTTGCAGCACTTTTCAATCGCCGTACTCTTATCGTCATCCTTAAAACCGTCGTTCAGATTCACATTGAACTCACCTACCTGCAAAAAGCTGGTGCTAAAATCAGCACGTGCTTTATGCTGGGGAATGGGTCCCATGTTAGCCAGGAAGATTTCCACGTTCTTGCCGGTCTTCTTCTTGTACTTTTCCGTATCCATACGCAGGGCCTCAAAACGTTCGGTCCAATGGTGGGCGGCAATAGGATCAATCTTAACAGACTTGGCGTCCCGGGTAAAAGTCTTCCAGACTTCGCCGATAGTAGCACCGGCCGCAAAAGCAGCCGCGGCATTATCAATAACTTCGCCCTGTTTGCTCTTTTGCAGCTCCGCCAGAGCCGTCTTCAGGAACTTCTCGTCGATATCCTTACGATAGGCTTCTACAGCCGCTGTCAAAACTTTTTTCTCCGCCTGCCGGTCTTCCGGCTTAGGATCCAAAAGTTCTTCCGTCATATTAGGATACATGTTCACGCCTACGGCGCGATCCTTGCGGAAATCTAATTTCTTAAAGCGGTCAGCCAGGATAGCGGCAATCTGTTTTTGCGGATAGCCGGCTTCCAAAGCCTTAAGGATTCCACCCAGTTTTTCAACTTCCTGGAATTCAGCCCAAATCTTTTCTGCCATTTGTTTGGTCAGAGTTTCTACAGCCCAAGACCCACCGGCAGGATCGATCGGACGCAGCATGCCCAGTTCTTCTTGTAAAATAACATTAACATTACGGGCAATACGGCGGCTAAATTCATCGCCTTTACGAATTGGCTCGTCAAAAGGTTCGTTCTCATAAGTATTCACACCGCCCACCACACTACTAAAGGTTTGGGTAGTGTTACGCAGCATATTCACATACGGATCGAACACGGCCTTGGTAAACTTGGACGGACGTCCGTGTACCACCATGGCCCGGTCCGCCTCCTCGGCGCCAAAGGCCTCCATGATATTGGCCCAGACTTCACGAGCCGCACGCAGTTTAGAAATTTCCATAAAGAAGTTAGCACCCTGGTTCAGTTCAAACTGCAGGCAATGCGCTACATCTTTAACAGAAAGACCCCGTTGTACCATGGCACGAATATAGGCTACCGCCGTGGCAAAAGTATAAGCTACTTCCTGTACGCAGTTAGCGCCGCCGTCGGTGAAGACTTCGCTGCGAACAAAAATTGTGCGCAGCTGAGGTGCATTTTTCTTCGCCCACTTAATGCTTTCGGCCATCTCATCTAACAAAGTATCCAGGGCTGCAGGATTACTGCCGCGTTTTACCAGTTCGCCAATGGGATCGGCGCCGATAACACCGTGCAGAATATCAGCTTTCTTGCCATCAGCTTTTAAAGCCGCAGCCGTAAGAGCCAGCATGCCGCCGGCACTGGGACCAGCATACATCATCAGCGCGGTCTTTTTTAAATCCAGACCGTTCAAAGCGGTATGCATATCCTCCACAGTCGTGACGCTCATGCCTTCATCGCCGGGAGCAGCAGCATCTGCTACATCCACGCCGTCTTTAGCAGCACTGTCCAAACGGATGTTGTACATGGTGGAACCTTTATCCAACTCATGCTTCAACAGTTTGTTGTTCTCCACCGGCAGGGTCAGGTCACAAGGCTGGGCAATACCCCAGGGTTGATGTACGTAACCGTTGACCGTGCTGCCGCGCAGATAATCGCCCATGCCGGGATAATCATCCGTGGGCAGGATGGGTTTGCTATCTGCCAAGGTGTAGATAGGGTCAAAAGTAATGCCCTCATAGTTTTTCGTGAACATGATCTTGTCGAAGGGTTTGCCCTTTAAAAGCACGTTACATGCTTCTACCCATTCATCGTGGGTAGGAGGCGTAAACTCATCGAAAGTCACATCCGGGAAATCAGTTTTTTGTTCTGATTTGTGAAGCAGCTCTTCCAGTTCTTTATCGGTCAGCTGTTTCTTTTTGGACGGATCAGTTTTTTTCTGTTCTGCCATTAAAATTTACCTCCTCTATTATTTGAATCTGCCGCCAGGGAATATTTTAAACTCCGGGCGCGGCTGTCCGGAGCAAAAATAAAAACGATCATGCCATACTGCTACGGTATAATCGTTAATTAACAAACTCTCACCATCCTTTGCGTCATCAAAAAAATTTGCTATCTGTAAGACTAACAAGCGGTGAGAGAAGCCTGTTTAAATTTTTAAGAAAAAATTTTATCTGCCGGTTCTACGGGACACTTTACCTCAGGTACGGCACGAGGGGAATAAAGAGCCTTGTTTTCTTTATTCCCCTCGCCAACCGCCCAACAGAGGATTTGAGAATGGTAAATATATAAACGGTTGTCCAGGCCGCTCATACCAAAAATCTATGCCGGTAAATAAAACCAGTACCACGGCTGCAAACATTTTCTGGCGACTGCAAAATAAAAAACCATCTTTTCTTCAAAGAAAAGACGGTCAAAATGCTGTGCCAGGACCTGTTCCAGATCCATACGTACTCGCATCTCCTCCCCGTCTTTCGCGGGTCAAACAGTGATGATCATACAGGCAGTTCTTCTGGCTTGGGATCATAGTTTACCTGGCCTTCCCAGGAGATTTTACTCTCCCAGTGGCATCGTCAGGTTTGCTCCCCCTTACAGCGGCGGGACCGCACCGGAATTACACCGGACTTCTCTATTATGCTTTACAGCACCTGTACTCTTATGAAATTTTTAACAACTTAATGATAACTTATACTATTAAGTTTGTCAAGTCATTAATTGCATTTTTTAAAACCTGTAAACCTGACATACACTTCGCTATCCCGATACAAAGTATTTCTCTTCTCTACCAAATCAGTTAAACTAATCCTGGCCACATAACCAGGGAAATTAGCCATCTGCCGACTGACCTTAAAATCTAAATCCAGTACCGGCAACTGGTCTGGTCCTATAGTAGTTTGTACTACAATCCAGCACCCGCTGCCATCTTTAAACCAGACCCAGATAGAAGGCTGGCGATCCGGCAGATCACAATAATCCAGATTGATAATCTGGTCCAGCCCAGTAAAATCCCCCCAGACCTTATGCTGATTCTTATCCCGTTCCACCAGCAGCTTAAAGACCGTGGTCACACCCAGGTTGTGCATCTCCCACCGGGACATAGGGATACGTTCCGGCGCCGGCAGTTCTTTTACCGTTACCGGTTTTTTGCTTTGTGCATGTACCAGGTTCCACAAATCTTTTTGTAACGGCTGCAAAGTTCTGCCATCCACCTGGTACAAACAGGGAATAAAATTGCTGGCCGCCGCCATATCTAATTGTGCCTGCAAAAGTTCCGGCGGCGTTAAAGAAAATCCATCCGTCCCCAAAAGATTGATAATCACCGAATATACTTTGTTGCCGTCCGAAAAAATTACGTGGTCAAACTCAGGCGCACCAATGTCACAACGCAGCCAGCGAAAATAATTACCGGTGGCCTCCAAATTATTTTTATCATTCAGATAATCGAAATTATTTTGGAACTGCTGAATCACATTGGCACAGACTTGACGAAAGGCCGGCGTCAGTTCCGGCGGGTTTACATGAAAAACTTGTTCAGGCATTTGAATTTCTCCTTAATAAAATATTTTATTAATAATATCACAATTTTATTAATTCGTATAGAGAATGAATTGCCTGTCGCCCATAATTTTAGAAACAATACTTGACTAAATAAGCAAAAACATGGATAATATTATAGTAACTTAATAGTGCCACGATAGCTCAGCTGGTAGAGCATCGCATTCGTAATGCGAGGGTCGCAGGTTCAAATCCTGTTCGTGGCTCCAACAGTAAATAAACGGGTTCCCAAATTTCTGGGAATCCGCTTTTTTATATTCAAAACCTTTAAGTTTTGAGAATAGCTTTTACGTAGAATTTATAGTATTATATGTACAAACTGGAAGTTGTAGGTGTGATTTATTAACCTGGCTATAGCTGTGGGAAGACAACTTCCGATTTGTCTGGTTGTTGTATAAATTGTAATGCGAGGGTCGCAGGTTCAAATCCAGTTAGGATTCAGAATAAAATATAAAATGAGTAGCAAGGTGCATAAGCACTTCGCTACTCATTTTTTATATTTCTATTAGAAAGTCCAACCTAAAAAGGCATTAAAGGAAATGCCACGTTGGCGCCCAACCCAACCCGTCAAAGTTAAATCTGCGTACATCGGTTGTGCTTTAGTAGCAGTTTTCTTCCAGCCAAGTTCCATAAGACCGCTGGTTCCACGCAGAGTAGGAGCACCGGTTTCCCTATTTTTATAGGAAGCCTTGGCTTCACCACTAAATTCATGCTCCACACCCAATCCCACATAAACCTTGCCACTGCTTACAGGATGATTATACCTTGCACCAAGGCGTATCCTGTTGCTATTCACAGCATCAAAATCGTAGGTTTCACCGCTATTTAATTTAGCAGTGTCACTGCCTGTATGGCTATAAAAATATTTGCCATAAATATCCAGTTCATTGCCACGGCTCAGCTTGTTGATTTTACCAATGCCTGCGTGAACTGCAAAATACGGTGCTGCAGTATCATAAGTTATCGTCGAAAGGCCAAGGTTATTTTTTAAATCGCTGCTTTCATAATCAGAAGTTATACGGCCATATCTCAGGCTGCCTTCGTAGTAAATACCGCTATCCTGATCAGCTCTGACCAAAATACCTCCTCCAAAGAAATGGCTCTTGCCACTAGCGTGGATATCATTGTCCAAATAGCTGTCATATTTGCCATAGCCATATTCCAAGAACGGTGCCACTAAGACTTGAGTCTTATCTTTATCTAACCGTTTGGCATAACCAAGCTCAAGACCTACGCCCTTACTGTCCACATAAGAACCTGTTTCGCTACGTAGAGTATAAATATTAGTTGCCGCAAAAATACCGCTCTTCTCTAAATTATCTTCTGTAGCGTGCATGGCATTGGTCATGCCCATACCTGCTGCCAAGTCCGCTCCTCTATTTACCAGTGCCGCCATAGCCGCTCTGGTTTCTGTCAACGACTGGGCTTGCGCTTTTAAAGTGCGACTTTCCCCATTAGGACTTGCCGTAATTGTTGCCAGCACAGAATTGGGTGTAGTTGTAATTGCTAAATCATAACTACTAGATACACCTTCCGTTAAGGTTCCCGTTCCCATGCCGGTTGTATTAATAGTAGTACCGCTACCTCCCGCAGGCTCCACAAGCAAATTTACCGTATCGCCAATGGCCAAATCACTGCCACCTACTACACCAGCTTTGACTGTAGTCTTTGTTAAATCGGTCACGTCAGACCCGGTAATCGTAAGAGCCGTACTTCCATCTTTGGCTTCTGCCGGTAAATAGAAGTTAATATTTTGAAAGCCACCTAATTGCTTCACTTGATTGTTCAAGCTATAAACATTAAGAGTATTGCCGGTTGTAACATAGCCTTGAGGTGTTGTATAACCACCCGCCAACCTGTCAGTACCTTGCAACGTAGCCTTAATATTAATCGTATTATTGATGGGATTACCACCACTTGCAGTATAACCACCAATGATATCGCCAGCAACGTAACCACCATTAAAGTTCACCGTATTATTACTAGCATCATAAGCACCATTGGAAGAACCGCCATAGACATTACCGGATACGGAGCCACTATTAAGCGTCACAATATTATTCGTTGCTGAACCATCATAGGCTGTACCGCCATTGACGCTTCCGTAAACAGTAGTATGAGCAATTGTTACTTCGTTAGCTGTTGCCGTACCTGTGTCAATAATTTCTGCGCCATTTACAGAACCGGTTATCGTACCACCTGCCAGAATTACCTTATTCTTTGTTGCCGTTTGTCCGCCACCAGTGCGAGCCCCGATAACATCGGCAGTAATGTTGCCACCATTTACAGTAACACTATTATTCTCTACAGCACCTTTTGCACTAGAACCACCCACAACTCTGGACCCGACAATAGTACCACCGTTAATAGTAACGCTGTTGTTACCCTTAACAGAACCAGTACCATTACTACCGCCACCTACAACCCAACCAGTAATCGTCCCTGCATTAACGGTTACTTTATTGCCGGTTACAGACTCTGCATCTGTAGCAACTTGGATGGCACCTCCATAGACTGCAAAATCGTTCGCACTGTCTGCAGTGATAGTGCCACCGTTAATAGTTACACTGTTAATATTAACGGCTCCCGGAGAAGTTCCAAGAGGAGACAGATCCATCGCCACGCCACCTACTACCGTTTTCATCTTACCAGAATTAATAGTAACTGTATTATTTTCAACATCGGAACCAGTAGCATTGACACCACCGGCTACCATTTTTAAGGTAGAAGCAGTGCCAATCAAAGGAACATCCCCATTGCCTACCGTACCAATAGTTACCGTATTTCTCGTAACCGCTTCTATTGGTACAATATTCCCATCATATGAAGTTAGAATATTCGTCGTGGCTGCCGTGTATTCCGCATCTGTGTTAATAACAACATTCTGAGCCAATCCCGTACCGCTAATGCAAAGGGACCCCAGAAGCAAAGCAGATAATATTTCCGTTCTTAATCGCAAATTATTTGTTAGCATGATAAGTTCCCTCCTTCTCATAAATATTGTAAACGATAAAAATTATCTGCGTACTGAGTTTCACCTCAGTTGTAAAAAAAATGAAGCCAGGAGGTACGTTACCCTATTCGATTCGTAATTGCTTACGAAAAGAAAATACGGCCTCTCCTGACTTCACAAATTAATTATAACACCTGGTTTAGACATCTTCTACTTTTGCGCACGTAAATATTGGTGCCCGCCGGAGTTTCTAAAAATCCCATTTTGGTTCCTTATTAGTTCCTTATTTGGCACAAAATTGCACAAACTCACACCAACAAGTCTTTTCTAAGAACAACTGCCCAGCCAACAACCATGCGGTTTGGCAAAGATTAGCAAAAAGCTGCAAAACGGACTCAAGAAATTCGTAATGCGAGGGCCTGCGGTTCAAATCTTGTTCGTGGCTCCAAAAAAATTAACGGGTTTCCGAAAAATTTTCGGGAGCCCGTTTTGTAAAATTTAGCGCTTGACGGCGAAAACAAAAGTAAATTCACAATAAATTTGGGACGATAACGGTGTAGAATTTGATATTCCTGCCACTTCCAGGGTGTTTCACTAAAATCGAGGCTGCAGCTCCAGTCCCAGAGTGGATTTCAGCATTGGTATCCAGAACGCTCCAGAATTGCGTATCGTGCGTTCAAGCACTCCGGAGGATACAAGTATCAGGGGGCACTATTTTAGCCCGCCAAAACGAGGATTTAGAAAGCAGCCTGTAAAGCCGCTTCCAGACTGGCTTACAGCGATTTTTTAGGTACAAATTCGGCCAAATTTCAAGGCCCCAAAAGTACATAAATGTTAACTTTAGTCAAATTCACGCATATTTGGCTATTTTTAGGTATATTTTACGATAAAGTAACGTTCTTGGAGTGTCACCTACCCTTACTTACCCTAAGGTCAGTTTAAGAGTAGTGTTTGACATCGTAATACTACTGTGCTACAATAATTTGCGGTGGGTTAGCAAAAGCTAACTCACTTTTAAAAAAAAATACAGTTAGCCTATACTAACTAGAAAGGAAGTGAAGTACGTGCTACCATTAACAGCAGCCAAACCTGGAGAGACGCTGGTCATTAAAAAAATTACCGGTCAGGACCAGGTTCGGCAGCATCTGGCAGAATTAGGCTTTGTGGTGAACAGCAAGCTAACGGTGGTGAATCAGATCGCCGGTAATTTAATTTTGCAGGTCAAAGATAGCCGCGTGGCCTTGGATAAATCAATGGCTGCCAGGATTATGTACTGAGAAAGGAGCGCAAGCATGAGAACTTTAAAAGATGCTAAAGTAGGAGAAACGGTAAAGGTGAGCCGTTTAAACGGTACCGGTCCGACTAAACGGCGCATCATGGACATGGGAATTACTAAAGGCACCGAGATTTATGTACGTAAGGTGGCTCCCCTGGGCGACCCGGTGGAACTAAATGTACGCGGATATGAACTGTCGGTACGGAAAGACGACGCTGCGGCTATTGAGGTTTTATAGCAGGCGCTTTTTTTAAAAGCAGGAGTTAGCTAAGTCTAACTCCAGGAAGAAGGCTTTATTGATGGAATTGAAAATAGCTTTGGCTGGTAACCCCAATTGCGGCAAGACAACTTTATTTAACGAACTGACTGGCAGCAGTCAGTATGTGGGTAACTGGCCCGGCGTTACCGTGGAAAAAAAGGACGGGCGGTTAAAGGGACACCCGAATGTGATTATTCAGGACCTGCCCGGTATTTATTCGTTGTCGCCGTACACCCTGGAAGAAACTGTTTCCCGTAATTATCTGGTAAACGAAAAGCCGGATGTGATCCTGAACATCGTGGACGGGACTAATATTGAACGTAACTTGTATCTGACCACGCAGTTAATCGAGATTGGACTGCCCGTGTGCATTGCCATCAACATGATAGACTTGGTGCGCAAGAACGGTGACCGCATTGATATTCAAAAATTATCTAAGGAACTGGGCTGTGAAATTATCGAGATCAGCGCTTTGAAGGGCGAAGGTTGCTTGACGGCAGCGGAACATGCTATTGCCCTTGCCGAGCACCGGGTGCCGCCGGAACTGCCCCATGTGTTTACCGGCAGTGTGGAACACAGTCTGGCCCATATCGAAGAATCTATTACCGACCTGGTAGATAAACGTTTTTTACGCTGGTATGCCGTCAAGATTTTTGAACGGGACAGGGATGCCATCTCTTCCCTACATTTAAAAAAAGCGCTGCTGGAACATCTGGAACTGCACATCAAGGATTGCGAGTACGAACTGGATGATGATGCGGAAAGCATCATCACTAACCAGCGTTACACCTACATCAGCAGCATCGTGGAACAGGCGGTGGTAAAGCAGGCGCCCAGTCACAGTCTGACCACGTCTGACCGGATTGACCAGGTGGTAACCAACCGTTTCCTGGCGCTGCCGATTTTCGCTTTGATCATGACGCTGATGTATTATATCTCTGTAACTTCTCTGGGCTCCTTCCTCACAGACTGGGTCAATGATACTTTGTTCGGTGATATCATCAACAACGCCGCTACTAGTTCCCTGGCAAGCATCGCAGCTCCGGAATGGCTCAGCAGCCTGGTGGTGGACGGTATCATCGGCGGCGTAGGCACGGTGCTGGGCTTTGTACCCCAGATTCTGTTAATCTTTTTCTTCCTGTCACTTCTGGAAGATTCCGGCTACATGGCCAGGGTAGCTTTTATCATGGACCGTATCTTCCGCAAGTTCGGTCTGTCCGGTAAATCATTTATTCCTATCCTGATTGGCACCGGCTGCGGCGTGCCGGCCGTCATGGCGGCGCGTACCATTGAAAACGAGGCGGACCGTCGCATGACCATCATGCTGAGTACTTTTATTCCCTGCACGGCTAAGTCGGTCATCATCGGCATGATCACGGCCACGTTCTTCCCGGATTCTATCTTTATCGCGCCGGCTATGTACTTTTTAGGTATCGCCGTCATCGTCCTTTCGGGTATTGCCCTGAAAAAGACCCGCTATTTTAGCGGTGAGGTGGCACCGTTCGTCATGGAACTGCCGGCGTACCATATGCCTTCTTTTAAGGGTTTAATGATTCATATGTGGGAACGGTCCCGGGGTTTTATCATTAAAGCCGGGACCATCATCTTTACCGCCTGCGTGGTCATCTGGTTCCTCTCCAAGTTTAATTTTGCCCTGAATATGGTGGAGATTGAGGACAGTATGCTGGCCTTTGTGGGCAAATCCGTATCCTGGCTTTTTGCGCCGTTGGGTCTGGGCGACTGGAAAGGAGCCGTGGCTGTCATCAGCGCCGAGATGGCGAAGGAACAGGCTATCGGTACCCTGGCTATCTTAAACGGTGTGGCCGACCCGGAGAACGACGAGCTGGTCATGGCCGGTATCAAGACCATGTTCACCCCGCTGTCAGCATTCTCCTTCCTGGTGCTGAACTTGTTTGATCCGCCCTGCGTGGTGGCTATGGCCACTATTGCCAGGGAGATGAACAATAAGTTTTGGGCAGCCCTGGCCATTGGTTATCAACTGGTTATCGGCTACTGTCTGTCCTTTATTGTGTACCAGCTGGGCGGATTCCTTTTTTATGGTGCGGCCTTTGGCCCCGGTCAGGCTGCGGCGTGTGTGCTGTTACTTTTGGCGGCGCTCTGCGTCATCCGTCCCCAGGCGCATTTGAAAGATAATGCCGTGGGCGCACAGGCGTAAGGAGGTCAACCATGAATTTTGCATCGGCAGTAGTTTTTACCGTCATCGTGGTCCTGGTGATCATGGCGGTGCGGCATCTGTTTAAAAAAGGTAGCGGCTGTGCGGCCTGCGGTCAGGGCGAGAAGGACGGCTGCAACTTATGCAACCATTGCAATGCTTGCAAGTCTGGTGGTTGCAGTACTAAAGGCAAACCTGATATTAATAATGTCTGCAACGGTGCTAGTTCGACCGGGAACACATGAACGTGGAATCGGAACTGACAGCGGTCAATCTAAAATACTTGCAGGCAATTTACGAAATCTCCCGGAAGGAGCAAGTAGTATCTTCCGCTGCTATCGCCCGTAAGCTGGGCGTAACCAAACCTTCGGTGGCTAAGATGCTGGAAT
>CAXYYS010000014.1:0-48794 GCA_964293585.1 uncultured Acidaminococcales bacterium | reverse complement strand
CAAGGTACCCATTATTGTTGCCATTAACAAGATAGATAAACAGGGTGCCAACCCAGAACATGTCAAAGAACAATTGGCCGAACAGGAATTAATTCCCGAGGACTGGGGCGGCGATACCATCATGGTACCCGTTTCTGCCCGTCAAAAGACCGGCTTGAAAGAGTTGCTGGAAATGATCCTGCTGGTAGCCGAAGTGCAGGATTTAAAAGCTAATCCTAATCTGCCGGCCCACGGCACTATTATTGAGGCCCAGCTGGATAAAGGCCGCGGTCCCGTAGCGACGGCGCTGATTCAAAAAGGTACTTTAAAGATTGGCGATTATATTATTGCCGGTACTACTTACGGCCGCGTCCGGGCATTGATTAACGACCGGGGCGAGAAAGTCCGCAAAGCTTTGCCGTCCACGCCTGTAGAAGTTTTAGGCCTGAACGATGTGCCCATGGCAGGCGATATGCTGGATGCCACGGATGAACGTACCGCCCGTACAGTTGCGGAAAAACGTGTGGCCAAGATTCGTAATGAAGAAGTACATAAGGTGGGCAAGGTTTCCCTGGATGATATTTTCAAACGCATTCAGGAAGGCGAGTTGAAAGAATTAAATATCGTGGTCAAAGCGGATGTACAAGGTACGATTGAAGCTCTGCGTTCTTCTCTGGAAAATATCAAGAACGACGAGGTCAAGGTTGTCATCGTGCATTCCGGCGTCGGCGCCATTAATGAGTCCGACGTTACCCTGGCCAGTGCCGCTAACGCTTTAATTATCGGCTTTAACGTCCGTCCGGATGCTAACGCCCGCAAACTCAGCGAAACAGAAAAGGTTGATGTACGTACCTACCGTGTCATCTATGATGCCATCAATGATGTAGAAGCCGCTATCAAAGGTATGCTGGCACCTACCTTCAAAGAGAACATCCTGGGACGGGTGGAAGTGCGTCAGGTCATCACCATTTCCAAGATGCTGATTGCCGGCTGCTATGTGACGGAAGGCAAGGTAACCAGAAGCGCTAAGATTCGTGTCGTACGTGATGGTATCGTTATCGCCGAGGACGATATGGAATCTTTACGCCGTTTCAAGGACGATGTACGGGAAGTAACCAGTGGTTTTGAATGCGGTATCACATTGGCTAAGTTCCACGATATCAAGGAAGGCGATGTCTTTGAAGCTTATATCATGGAAGAAGTTAAGCCTGAATAAGGAAGGCTAAGGTGAACGATTATGGCAAAACAGTTACGTGTTGAAAAAGTGCAGGAGCTGATCAAGCAGGAACTTAGCAACATGTTGCTTATGGATGTCAAGGACCCGCGTATTAAAAACGTGACCGTGACCGATGTGAAGTTAACCAGGGATATGAGCCAGGCTAAAGTTTACATCAGCGTGTACGGTTCGGAAGCTGAACAAAAGGAAGTCTGGGATGCCCTGGAAAAGGCCGTAGGCTATATGCGTACGGAAATTGCGAAACGGATCAGACTCCGTTTCGCTCCGGAACTGGTCCTGGCAAAGGATGCCTCGATTGAGTACGGCGCCCATATTGACAGCCTGTTAAATGAGATTAAGAAGAATGAAGGTACGCAACATGAGTAAAGAATGCTCCTTAGCTGAAGCCGGGAAACTGCTGGTACAAGCACAATCCGTCGTGTTGTGCAGCCATGTTAATCCGGACGGTGATACCCTGGGTTCAACTTTAGCTCTGGGACATTTATTGCGGGCTTTGGGTAAGCAGGTCTTCCTGACGGTGGACGACGATATTCCCATGAATTTAAAATTTATCCCGGGCATAGACGGCTACCAGCGTTTACAGGAGGGACAAACCTGCCAGGCTGACCTGCTGGTGATCCTTGATGCCAGTTCTGCCGACCGGGCGGGTAATGTCTTGCAGCTGGTACAGGCCGGTCATCTCCTTAACCTGGACCATCACAAGACGAATACCCGGTTTGCGGAATATCTTTATCTGGATGCGCAGGCCGCAGCTACGGCCGAAATTATTTATGATTTAGCTGAGGAGATGCACTGGCAGCTTGATAAAAACATTGCTTTCTGTATCTTTACCGGTCTCTATACGGATACGGGCAGCTTTAAGTATTCCAATACCACGGCTAAGACCTTAAGGGCTGCGGCGCATTTGTTAGAATTTGGCGTGGACCCGAGTTTTATCTCCGATAACCTGGAACTGAAAAGCCGGGAAACCATTACCATGCTCAGCAAAGTTTTAAACACCCTGACATTTACCCACCAGGGTGCTATTGCCTATCTGGAAATCAGTAATGCTGTTTACGACAAGGATGTGGACACGGATTCTTTTATCTCGTTTCCCCGTTACATTGAGGGCGTGGAAGTGGCCATCCTGTTTAAGGAAGTAGAACCTGGTTTCACCAGGGTGAGCATGCGTGCCAAAAATATTGACGTTTCCAAGATTGCGTTCAGCTTTGGCGGCGGCGGTCATCAAAAAGCTGCCGGCTGCGGCTTAAAGGCTGACCTGGCCACTACGAAAAAACAAATCCTGTCCGCTCTGGAGACTGCCTTATCATGAGTTCCGGTATCCTGAACGTGCTCAAGGTTCCCGGGATGACTTCCCAGGATGTGGTGAACATCGTCCGGGGAATTTATAAGACCAGGAAAGTCGGTCATGCCGGTACTTTGGATCCGGATGCGGCCGGCGTTTTACCTATCTTTTTGGGCGAAGCGACGAAACTTTTGGAATATGTCCTGGAAGATCAGAAATGTTACCGGGCAGAAGCTCTGCTGGGGCAGGCGACGACTACTGGCGATGACAGTGGCACCGTCAAGCAAATTTTACCGGTCCCGGTTCTGGATGCAGAAACCTTGCAGCAAACCCTGCAAAGTTTTTTGGGTCCGCAAAAACAGGTTCCTCCTATGTATTCGGCTCTCAAGATTCATGGTAAAAAACTGTATCAATATGCCCGGGAAGGCAAAGAAGTGGAACGGGTCCCGCGGGATATCGTGATCCGGAAACTGCAGCTTTTAGATGTACATCTGCCGCGGTTTACGCTGGAAGTAGTTTGCTCCAAAGGTACGTATATCCGTACCTTATTAGAAGATATCGGTCAGGCTTTGCACACCTGTGCGACCATGACTTTCCTGCTCCGGATGCAGGCCGGTACTTTTACCCTGGATACGGCACATACCCTGGAAGAAATTGCCGCAGCGCCGGCTGAGTATTTACTGCCTCCGGAAACAGCTATCCGGCATGTACCGCATTTAGATGTAAATGCGCTGCAGGCATACCGGATCACCTGCGGTGTCAGGACAACTATCGCAGGCAGCGGGGAAGGCATCCGGGCCATGTACAGCCAGGAACAATTTTTAGGAATGGTACGGGTAGAGCAGGACAAGGTTCAGGCTGTAAAAATTTTAACCAGACCTGTATATACACCCGAAGGATTATGACAGTATGAAAATAATTACCTCGCTGGCAGGATTACAAACACATACGCCTTGTGTCCTGGCTCTGGGAACCTTTGACGGTTTGCACCGGGGCCACTTGGATGTGATTGGCACCGCCAGGACCCTGGCCCAAAAATTACAGTTGCAGACCGCGGTCTTTACTTTTAGTAATCATCCCTATGCCTGCATCAACCCGAAGCGGGTTCCCGTAGCTTTATTAAGCGAGGCCGGCAAGCTGGCCATGCTCAAAAAAGTGGGCGTGGACTTGCTGCTGGATATTCCGTTTGATGAAAATCTGGCAGCCTTGACCCCGGATGATTTTTTGGCCAGGCTGCGGCCTTTACAGAGCCGCTGTATGGTGGTAGGGGAAAATTTCAGCTACGGTTTTGAAGGCAACGGCAACACGGATTCTCTCAAACTGGCCGGTACGCAACTGGGCTTTGAGGTTATCGTGCGGCCTTTATTGACGGAACATGGTAAGGTGATCAGCAGTACGGCTATCCGGAGTTTGATCCAAGCCGGCAAACTGGCTTTTGCCAATCAGATGCTGGGCCGGATTTACAGCGTCACCGGCGTGGTAGCCCCAGGTTTTAAACGGGGCCGCACCCTGGGTTTTCCAACAGCGAACCTGTATCTGGACCGGAGCAGGGTGGCTTTGCCGCCGCCTGGTGTTTATGCGGTGCAGGTCCAACTTGCCACGGGAAAGACTTATCCGGGTATGGCTAATCTGGGACTCAATCCCACTTTCACTGATGTGCGTCAGGAAGTTTTAGAAAGTCATATTTTTGGCGTGCAGGAGCAATTATACGGACAAACTATCCGGGTTGCCCTGGCAAAATTTATCCGTCCCGAAAAAAAATTCGCAGCGGTAACCGCTTTACAAGCACAGTTACAGCAGGATAAAATGGCCATTCAAACTTTTTGGGGAAGGTCCAGAAATTAGTTGCTTTTCCGCACACGATATGGTAGAATAACTACGTTCTAACCAAAGCTTAGTACAACGTTACTTCCAGCGTCTACTCAGCCTTGGCTCAATTAAAGTAATGGAGGAAGAAAATTATGTTAAAGACAGAACAAAAACAAGAAATCATTAAGAAGTTTGCTACCCACGAAGGTGATACCGGTTCTCCGGAAGTTCAGATTGCAGTTCTGACTAACCGCATCAACACTCTGACCGATCATCTGAAGAGCCATGTGAAAGACCATCATTCCCGCCGCGGCCTGTTAAAGATGGTAGGCCAACGTCGTGGTCTGCTGGATTATCTGGAAAAACATGACATTGAGCGTTACCGTGGTATCGTAGAAAAGTTGGAAATTCGTAAATAAAAACTTTGAAGCCCGCTTACACGCTAAGCGGGCTTTTTCTATCCTTATACTTTGTGTTTGCCCCGGGAATATTGTATAATAAGAAAAGCGTATATGAAGAGGTGTCAGATGAAGGGACTCATCAGTAAAGTCAAAAAAAATAGTGCCGCTGCGGAAGCCGGCATTCAAAACGGTGAATATCTTTGCGCGGTGAACGGCACGGAGCTGCATGATATCCTGGATGTAAGTTTTGCCGCTGCTACGGACCAGGTGCAGTTAACCCTGGAAGACCGGCAGGGAGAAACACGGACCTTAACCCTGACCAAAGATCCGGATGAGGATCTGGGGCTGGAATTTGAAAGTGCCGTCTTTGATGGCGTACGCTGCTGCCAGAATCATTGCCTTTTTTGTTTCGTAGATCAGATGATTCCCGGGATGAGAAAGCAATTATATGTCCGTGATGATGATTTCCGTCTCTCCTTCTTATACGGCAATTTTATTACGCTGACCAATATGGATGAGGCGGACTTTGCCTATATCTTACGGCGCCATCTGTCGCCGTTATATGTTTCTGTACACACGACTAATCCTGTTTTAAGATGCAGCATGATGCGCAATAAGACTGCGGATCAGCTCTTGCCGCGGCTGCACGCTTTACTGGATGCGGGTATTGAGGTACATGCCCAGGTGGTGTGCTGCCCCGGTTACAATGATGGCCAGGAACTGGTCAGGACGTACCGGGATTTACGGGCCCTGGCGCCGGCACTGGCCACTATGGCTGTGGTACCGGTAGGTCTGACTAAGAACCGGTCGCAGCTGACGGACATGCGCACTTTTACCCAAAAAGAAGCCGTGGCGCTGGTAGAGATGGTAACTGCCTGGCAAAAAGAATGCCGGGCTGCCTTGGGAAAATCCTTTATTTATCTGGGCGACGAATTTTATCTTTTGGCCGGACTGCCTTTACCACCGGAAGAATGGTATGATGGTTTCCCGCAGTTGGAAAACGGTATCGGCCTCAGCCGCAATTTTTTGTGCGACTGGGAACGGGCACAGCGTGAAGTTAAACCTGATCATGTGCCCGACTATCTGATTCCGGTTGGTGAGAGTGCCGCTAAGGTTTTACAACCGCTCCTGACAGCTTTTAACAGCAAGCACGGTACTAAACACCAGTTATTAGCTGTACCTAATAAATTTTTTGGCCCGCTGGTCAACGTGACCGGCCTTTTAACCGGAGGCGACCTCTTGGCAACGCTGCCGGCCCAGGGCCCGGTGCTGCTGCCGGCGGTAGTTTTAAACCAGGACCAGTTGTTCCTGGACGATATGAGCCTGGAAACTTTTAAGACACAGCTGGGACGACCCGTGAAATTAATCCGGAGTGGCAGCGAATTATATCAGGCTTTAACCGAAGCTTAACTTTAAAATTGTAAGTTGTGAGGTGGGCGGGCATGGTAAAAGATTTTGGCCTCTTACAAGTGTATACCGGCAATGGCAAAGGAAAAACTACCGCGGCTTTAGGCGTGGTCCTGCGTGCCGTAGGGGCTGGCGCCCGCACGGTCATCCTGGCTTTTATGAAAGACGATAGCGGCTACGGTGAAGTAAGCGGATGTAAATATTTACCAGGGGTGACCCTGGAACAAGTGGGCCGCAACGATTTTATCAATTTCCGCAAGCCGGACCCGCTGGATCTTAAGCTGGCGCAGGCCGGCTGGGAAAAAGCCCAACGTTATCTCCTGGAAGGACAGACCGACCTGCTGGTTCTGGACGAGCTTAACCTGGTACTGGCCCATCATCTGATTGATGTGGACGCAGCTGTTAAATTTTTGCAGGCCCATAAACAGCAAGGCACGGAAATAATCTGTACCGGCCGGGATGCACCGCCCAAACTTTTAGCTATTGCCGACCTGATTACCGAGATGCGGGAAGTCCGCCATTATTATGAACGGGGTATCGGCATCCGTGATGGTATCGACCATTAAGATTATGAATGAAGAAAGTTGAGAGGTTTTCGAGATGAGTAAAGCAATCGTGGCCATCGTTGGCCGTCCTAATGTGGGTAAATCCACCCTGTTTAATTTATTGGCTAATAAACGCATCTCCATCGTGGAAGATACTCCCGGCGTGACCAGGGACCGCCTGTATGCCACCGCAGAATGGCTGGACAAAGAGTTCATGATGGTGGATACCGGCGGCATCGAGACCATGAATAATGATGTGATTGCTGTTTCCGTACGCCAGCAGGCCGAAATTGCCATCCGGGAAGCGGATGTCATCTTATTTGTCTGTGACGCCCGGACCGGGATCACCAACGAGGATCAGGAAGTGGCCAATATTTTGCGCCGTTCCCAAAAACCCATCGTCCTGGTAGTCAATAAAGCAGATTCGCCCAAACAGGAAATGGGCATCTTTGAGTTTTACAACCTGGGTATCGGGGAACCGGTGCCTATTTCTGCTGCTAATCATCTGGGGCTGGGAGACATGCTGGACGCCGTAGTGGAAAAATTCCCGTCTACCGTGACCAGCGGGGAAGAGCAGGACGAGGACGAGATAAAAGTAGCCCTGATCGGCCGGCCCAACGTGGGTAAATCATCCATCTTTAACTGCCTGGTCGGCCAGGAACGTTCCATCGTCAGCGATGTAGCCGGTACTACCCGTGACGCTATCGATACTCCCGTTACCATTGACAAGCAGAAATACTTATTTATTGATACCGCCGGTATGCGGCGCAAGGCGCGTATTGATGAGCCTATCGAAAAATACAGTGTTATCCGTTCCCTCAGGGCCGTAGACCGCTCCGATGTGATCCTGATGGTCATCGACGCCGTGGAAGGCGTGACCGAACAGGACAAAAAAATTGTGGGCTACGTACACGAAGCCGGTAAAGGCGTCATCCTGGTGGTGAATAAGTGGGACCTGTACAAGAAAGATAATTCTTCTACCCTGCGGTACACGGAAGAACTGCGCAAAGAATTAGTGTTCCTGCAGTACGCTCCGGTAGTGTATGTCTCGGCTTTGACCAAGCAGCGCATCCACCGTTTGCCTGAGGTTATCAGTTATGTGGCTGAACAAAATGCGATGCGTATTTCCACTTCCGTGCTGAACCAGGTCATCAACGATGCCACGGCGATTAATCCGCCGCCCACGGATAAGGGCAAACGGCTCAAGATTTTATTCTCCACTCAGGTGAAGACCAAACCGCCCACCTTTGTTATTTTCGTTAATTATCCGGAGATCATGCATTTTTCCTACCAGAGATATTTGGAGAACAAACTGCGTGAATCTTTTGGCTTTGAAGGTACGCCCTTAAATTTAATCATCCGGGCGAAGAACGAGGAAGACGAATAAGCGTATCTGGTTATTTTTGTGAGAAACGCTTGACTTCGATATGAGTTTAGATAGGAAGGGACCTCATTTTGATCTTGGCAGCCTGCTTACTTTTTCTTTTAGGTTATCTTTTTGGCAGTTTCCCCAACGGGTTATGGCTGGTTAAGGCAGCCTACGGCATGGATATCCGCCAGTACGGCAGCGGCAATATCGGCGCCACCAACGTTTTCAGGACGGTGGGAGCGGTGCCGGGTTTATGCGTGCTTGTCCTGGATATCCTGAAAGGGATCGTGCCTTTAATGCTCACCGCCTGGCTGCTGCACAGCGGCTGGCTGGCTGTGAATCTTCAGCATGAGCATCTGCTGATGGTGGTCACGGCCTGCGGTGCCCTGGTAGGCCATAACTGCTCGCTCTTTTTACATTTCAAAGGCGGCAAGGGTGTAGCTACAGGTTTGGGTTTGTTCGCGTATTTATTACCCGTGGGAGCCTTAACCGGTTTTATCGTCTGGGTGATCCTCGTCGGTATTACCCGTTACGTTTCCCTGGGCTCCATCGTGGGGGCGCTGTGTGCCGCCGCTATGGGCTTTATCTGGGGTTACCCGCTGCCCTATGCTATTTTCGGTGTGGTGGCCGCTCTGTTCGTTATCCTGAAACACAAAGATAATATCGGCCGGTTGCTGAACGGTACGGAAAGCAAAATTAAGGCGGGGCATCAACCGCCGTCTTCCAAATAGTGTAAACCTGACCATGCTTGAGCTGGTATTTTCTTGAATTTTGCAAAGCTCAAGAAAATTTTTATACACATATGGTTTTTTCCAGAAAACAATGTTATAATGAAAAACAACTTAAATGTATGAAGGAGGTCGCCATGTCAGAAAAGACAAAGTTTTATCTTGTCCGGGAAGAAATATTACCTGAGGCTATCAAGAAAACCATCCGCGTGAAAGAAATTCTGGCCCGCGGTGAAGCCAAGACGATTAATGAAGCTGTAGGCCGGATGAATCTCAGCCGCAGCGCGTACTATAAATATAAGGGTTATGTCTTACCTTTTTATGAGGCTAGCAAAGACCGGATCATTACCCTGTATCTGCTCCTGGAACACAAGGCCGGCATCTTGTCCAAGGTCCTGGACACCGTTGCTCAGGATTCAGGCAGCATCATGACCATTAATCAGGGGATTCCGCTTCAGGGAGTGGCCAATACCACTATCTCTATTGAGACCAATAACCTGACGGTGGATCTGGAAGCGCTGTTAGATAAGCTGAGAATGATTGACGGCGTGAAACGCCTGGAAGTTTTAGGCCAGGTGTAAGATGATTTTGCAGGGACCTGTACTTTTTGGCAGGCCCTTTTTTAATAGGAGGAAGCAAGATGAAGAAGGCTATTCAGGTAGGCTTGTTAGGCATCGGCACCGTGGGCGGCGGTGTGGTGCAGGTCCTGGAAAAGAATAAGGCGGATATCGCTAAAAAGGTAGGCTGTCCTATTACCATCAAACGGATCCTGGTACACCATCTGGCTACGGCTCCCGCCGGTTTAAAAAACTACGCCCTGACGGAAAAGATTGAGGACATCCTGCAGGACAAAGATATTGATATCGTGGTGGAACTGATTGGCCGTGAGCATCCGGCTAAGGATTATATGCTGGCTGCCCTGGAAAAAGGTAAAAATGTGGTAACGGCCAACAAAGATGTGCTGGCCAAGTACGGTAAGGAACTTTTTGCCGCCGCGGAGGCGCATGAGGCTGACTTTTTGTTTGAAGGTGCGGTGGGCGGGGGCATCCCCATTATCCGTCCTTTAAAAAGTTGTCTGGCTGCCAATAAGATTACCAGCATCCTGGGTATCGTGAACGGTACCACCAACTATATGCTGACCCGCATGACCCAGGAAGGGATGAGTTATAAGCAGGCACTGGCTGAAGCACAGGCTAAAGGCTACGCTGAATCAGATCCCACCGCTGATGTGGGTGGCCTGGACGCCGCCCGGAAAATTGCCATCCTGGCTTCCATAGCATTTAATACCCGCATCAGTATTGACGATGTTTACGTGGAAGGTATCGATAGTATCGAACAAAATGATATTGAGTACGCCCGGGATCTGGGGTATGTGATTAAACTTTTAGGCGTGGCCAGGAACGATGCCAAGCATGGCGTCAGTGCCTGCGTCTATCCGGTGATGCTGCCGCAGGATCATCCCCTGGCAGCGATTAACGGAGCCTATAATGCCATCTTCGTCACCGGCGATGCCGTGGGCGAAGCCATGTTCGTCGGCCTGGGCGCCGGACGTTTGCCTACGGCCAGCGCCGTCTGCGGCGATATCATCGACATCGCCCGCAACATCAGGCACAAGTCCACGGGCAGGATCAGCTGCACCTGCTTTGAGGAGAAACGTCTGGCGAAACCGGAAAATATTGTTTCGCCGTGCTATATCAGGTTGCACGTGGAAGATAAACCCGGCGTCTTAGCAACCATCGCTACCGTTTTTGGTACACATTCGGTCAGCTTAAAGAATGTCCTGCAAAAAGAGAATGTGGAGCAGGGACTGGCCGAACTGGTGGTAATTACGTACGGCGTGTCGGAAAAAAGTTTGCACAAGGCTTTAAAGACTTTGGCTACGCTGCCGAATGTAAAAAAGATCTGCAGCGTGCTCAGGGTCGTAGATAAAAATTTTGACTAAACACCGTCCCGGAGGGATTTTATGAAGAAAACAATAACCATCAGGGTCCCGGCCACTTCTGCCAATTGCGGTCCGGCTTTTGACTGCATGGGCCTGGCCTGTACCCTGTATGATGAATTTACGTACGCCATCACGGACGAGAAATTTGGCTTTTATCTGCAGGTCACGGGAGAAGGCGCCGGCATGTTGCATCCCAGCGGCCGGAACCTGGCCTTTGCCTCTTTCCTGCAGGTCTGGAACAGCTACACGCAACGGCAGAGAGTAGGCATCAGTCTGACCATGCAGAACGGCATCCCTATGTCCCGGGGGCTGGGCAGCAGCTCTGCCGCCATCGTGGGCGGCGTGATGGCCGCCAGTATTTTAAGCGGTGCTAATTTATCCCGGGCTGAACTTTTACATGTAGCCAATAAGATTGAAGGACATCCGGATAATGTGGCGCCGGCCATATACGGAGGCTTTACCATCAGCTGTCTGGCAGAGGATGGACCGCACTGTTTACGTTTCCTGCCGGCCAAACCGCTGCAGTTTATTGCCGTGGTGCCGGAAAAACCTCTGGCAACCTCCCTGGCCCGCAAAGCTATACCGCACCAGATTCCGCTGCCGGATGCGGTGTTCAATGAATCCAGGTCGGCACTTTTAGCGGGTGCGCTCATGAGCGGACGCTACGAATTTTTACCACTGGCCCTGGAAGATAAACTGCATCAGCCGTACCGGGCATCTCTGATTCCCGGCATGGAAGATGTTTTTAAAGCGGGGCTGGCTGCGGGAGCTTACCATTGTATCATCAGCGGCGCCGGTTCCACCCTGATGGCATATGCTGATCCGGCCAGGGACGGAGCCGCTATCGGCCAGGCCATGGTCAACGCTTTTGCCGGTCACGGACAAAAAGCGGCGGCGCATATTTTAGCTCTGGATGAGGAAGGCGCAAAAATACTTTAAGAAAAGCGCTCTTTCCTTACATAAAAGGCTTGACTTTTAGCACAAAATAAGTTAATATTACTAAGGTATTCGGGGCGTGGCTCAGCTTGGTAGAGCGCTTCCTTGGGGTGGAAGAGGTCGCTAGTTCGAATCTAGTCGCTCCGACCATTTTGAATATCGGCCTTTACGGGTTACCTCGTAAAGGCTTTTTTCATATAGTTTAAAGTCTAGGATAGGAAGGGTTATCGTGATCAGGACATTGCCTTTGGTTTGTTCCTTGTGCGGGCAGAAATTTGCCCCCAGGGACTTCATCTATTATAAGGATGACTTTACCGCCCGGGAGATCAAGGACGTAAAATTTGTCTGCCCGGACTGTATTCAGAAATGGCTGGACAAATGGCAGATAGAAGAAGCCAGGTTCCAGGAAAAAGATTATATCTTAACCGTCTCCCTGAAACTGAAAGACGGCACCACCTATGACCATCTGGACTGTACGCCCCTGAACGACACCGTGGTCACAGGACAGGACATGCCGGAAGCAGCTCAGAAAAAACTTTTTGAGTTTTACCAGGCCTGGGACCTGCAACGTAAGGCTCATACCTTAAAAGATTGTTTCTTTACGGACAGTTTTATGCGTACCAGCGTTACCTGTTCCACGTACGGCGGCGAAGAGTTCAAGGACATGGCGTTCCGCTTTAACATGAAAGGCGAACTGGAAACAGAAAAGCCGATACCGTCCTATATCGCCAAACAGATTGAAGAAGCGTATAAGCTTTATAAAAAACAGCAGGAGGAACTGGGTCAATGATGGGAGCCATACAGGAACAGATTGCAAAACGGCGTACCTTTGCCATAATTTCACACCCGGATGCGGGCAAGACCACCTTAACCGAAAAGCTTTTGCTGTACGGCGGCGCTATTCACCTGGCCGGCAGCGTTAAAGCCAGGAAAAGTAACAAACATGCTGTCTCTGACTGGATGGAAATCGAAAAACAGCGTGGTATTTCCGTCACCTCTTCCGTGCTGCAGTTTGATTATGACGGCTACCGGGTCAATATCCTGGATACACCGGGACATCAGGATTTCTCCGAAGATACCTACCGGACCCTGATGGCGGCAGACAGTGCCGTCATGTTGATTGATGCCGCTAAAGGCGTGGAGCCTCAAACCAAAAAATTATTCTGGGTCTGCCATCGCCGGCATCTGCCCATTTTTACCTTTATCAATAAACTGGACCGCTTTGGCCGCAATCCCTTCGACCTGATGGAAGAGGTGGAAAAGGTTTTAGGCATCAAAGTTTATCCTATTGACTGGCCCATCGGTATTGACGGCCATTACAAGGGCGTCTATAACCGGATGACCAGGAAAGTTACCTTGTTCGAAGCTGACGCCAGCCACGGTGCCAAACAGTTAAAAACCACGGTGGGCACCCTGGAAGATGCCGCCATAAAAAATTTACTGGAAGCAGAAGATTACGAGAACCTGGTAAACGATATCGAACTTTTAAACGGCGCCGGGGAAGAATTTGACCTGCCGCAAGTTTTAGCAGGCAACCTGACTCCCATGTTCTTTGGCAGCGCCATGACGAACTTTGGCGTCCAGGAATTCCTGGAACGCTTTTTAAAATTGTCACCGGCACCCCAGCCGCGGCAATTACAAAACGGCGAGCTCATCCAGCCGGATAATCCCGCTTTTAGCGCGTTTGTCTTTAAGATTCAGGCCAACATGAATCCGGCCCACCGGGACAGGATTTCCTTTATGCGCATCTGCTCCGGTGTTTTTGAAAAAGGCATGCAGGTCTACCATTACGAAAGCGGTAAGCCTATCAAGTTAGCTCAGCCCCAACAATTTCTGGCCCAGGAGCGCACGATCGTGGAGACGGCTTATCCCGGCGACATCATCGGTGTCTTTGACACGGGTACGCTGGGTATCGGCGACAGCCTTAGCGACCAGAGCTTAAAAGTTAAATTTGAAGATTTCCCGGTCTTTCCGCCGGAAATTTTTGCCAGGGTCCAGCCTAAGGATTCTTTAAAACGCAAACAGTTTGAAAAAGGCATCCTGCAGTTATCTCAGGAGGGAGCCATCCAGGTGTTCCAGCAAAAAGACGTGGGCATCGAAAGCTTCATCGTGGGCGTGGTGGGCAGCCTGCAGCTGGAAGTACTGGAATACCGTCTGCAAAACGAATACGGCGCCCAGCTGTTAATGACACCGCTGCCGTATACGGTGGCGCGCTGGGTGTACGCCGCCAGCAAGGAACAGATTGAGGCGATGAAGGGTCTGGATAACGGTATGCTGGTCTATGACAAGCAGGACCGTCCCGTGATCCTGGTCAATAATGAATGGGCCCTGAACTGGATCCTGGAAAGAAATAGCGGTTTGTCTTTCTTAACCGTACCCAGCAACAAGGCTAAGGTGTAAATTGTTTGGAGAATGATGATGCAGAAGAAACAAGCAGTCTCCATCCTGGATATTCCAGTCCATCCGTTGACGATGGAGGAGGCCGTTACTTTTTTACAAACGGCAGTGCAAGGTGAGCAACAGGTTTTTGTGGTTACCGCCAATGCTGAAATAATTATGCTGGCCCAGGACGACCCGGCCTACAAGGAACTGCTGCAAAAGCAGGCTGATCTGGTTTTGCCGGATGGGGCAGGGACCGTGTGGGGCGGCCGTACTTTAGGGTACGCTATCCCGGAACGGGTGGCCGGTTATGATTTGTTCCTGCGGTTGTTAGCTGTGGCCGCCTCCCAAGGCTGGCCGGTGTATTTTTTTGGCGGCGCTCCCGGCATTGCCGAGGCAGCTGCTGAGGTTGGTCGCGTTCGTTACCCGGGCCTTACGGTGGCCGGTACCCATAATGGTTATTTTACCGAGGCGCAGGTACCGGAAATTGTGGCTGCCATTAACGCCAGCGGCGCTAAACTTTTATTTGCGGCCCTGGGCGCTCCCAAACAGGAAAAATGGCTGGCCGCCCAGGCACAAAATTTACAGCCCTGCCTGCGCATGGGCATCGGCGGCAGCTTTGACGTGCTGGCCGGCAAGGTTAAACGGGCACCGGCCTGGATGCAAGAAGCCCGGCTGGAATGGCTGTACCGTTTACTGAAACAACCCAGCCGTTTTACCAGGATGCTAGCCTTACCACAATTTGTAGTAAGGATTTTTACCGCCAAACACAAGAAAGATTAGACAAATTTAAATTTCTATACTATAATATTAGTTTAGGAACAAGAATACCCGAGGAAATGAGGCTGACTGATGCACATAGTTAAAGAAGGTTATCCCTTTATAGCTTTTAGCGCCCTGCTGACGGTGCTGGTTTTTTATTTTGCCGGTCCCGTGGCTATCCTGCCTCTGGTCCTGATGTTTTATTTTGCGTATTTTTTCCGGAATCCTAACCGCCAGACTGTAACAGATGCTACAGTTTTATATTCTCCTGCTGACGGTACGGTGATGGCGGTAGAACCTTTTCATGATGTGGAATATTTAAATGAAGACGCCATCAAGGTTACCATCTTCCTGTCCGTCTTCAATGTGCATGTAAACCGCAGCCCCCTGGCCGGGGAAATCAAGTACCAGCGTTATACCTGCGGTCGTTACCTGCCGGCCTTTAAGAAAGAAGTTACTTTTGAAAATGAACGCCATGCCATCGGTATTGACAATGGCCGGATGAAAGTCCTGGTCATCCAGATTGCCGGTATCCTGGCCCGCCGGATTGTTTCCTGGGTTACCCTGGGACATGCGCTGGCGCAGGGAGAATGTTACGGTATGATCAAGTTTGGTTCCAGTACGGAACTGGTCGTACCTAAAAATGTAGAGATTCTCTGCAAAAAAGGTGATACGGTTGTAGGCGGTGTCACCGTGCTGGGGAGGATTAAGGCATGAATTATAAAAGGATTGTGCCCAATACCATCAGCGGTATCAGTCTGGTCTTGGGCGTCATTTCAATTTTTTATACGATTGAAAAAGATTTTTCTCTGGCTGCCATCTGTATCATCTTATCCGTGGTAGCCGATTCCCTGGACGGCAGGGCGGCACGGCTCCTGGGTGTCAGCGGTCCTTTCGGTGTAGAAATGGACAGCATGTGCGACCTGGGCGCTTTTGGTGTGGCGCCGGCCATCCTGATTTATCAGTTTGGTATGACGGATCTGGGCTGGCTGGGCAAATTTATCGCCGGATTTTACACGTTTATGGGCGCGATGCGCCTGGCCCGCTTTAATGTGAATGTCACCGCCATCCATGGTTATTTTCAGGGCATGCCCATTCCGGCCGGTGCTTGTGTGCTGGCTACCTATGTGCTGTCCGGTTTTAATTTTTCCACGGGTTTCACGGCGCTCTTGACTTTTGCTACAGCTTGTATATTATATAGTAATGTGAAGTTCCCGGATTTTAAAGGACATGGCAACCCCATGTTCAAGCTTCCTGTAATTATTGCGGCTGTGATCGGCGTGGCACTGTTGTTCCATCGTCCTGCCGGCTGGCCGTTTGTCTGCATGTTCACTTATTTTATCGCCGGCATCATTAACGCCTTGTATGTGTTGCTGTTCGTCAAACAGTAGAAAGGTTAGTGTAGTTTAATGAGTACGTATTTTGATTACATCATGATACCCCTGCAACTGCTCATCGTTTTCTTTACCATTTATTATTTCACGTTATCTTTCTTCGGCCTGTTCGGCAAAAAGAAGGAAACCAAGATTTATGATGAGGTAAAAACTTTTGCGCTGATAGTTTGCGCTCACAACGAAGAGCGGGTCATCGGACAACTGGTGGAAAACCTGAAACTCTTAAATTACGACCACAAGCTGTATGATATTTATGTGGTAGCGGATAACTGCCAGGATCAAACGGCAACCGTCGCCGCCCAGGCAGGCGCCCTGGTGCAGGAACGTTTCAGCGATAGCGGCAAGGGTAAGGGCTTTGCCCTGGAATGGATGTTCCACCGGCTCTTTGCCATGGAGAAAAAATACGATGCGGTCTGCATCTTTGATGCGGATAACCTGGTGCATCCCAACTTCTTAAAAGAAATGAACAGCCGGCTCTGCCACGGTGAAAAAATCATCCAGGGTTACCTGGATACCAAAAATCCGGAAGACAGCTGGGTTTCGGCTATGTTCGCCATCTCCTTCTGGATCACGAACCACATCTGGCATCTGGCCAAATATAATATCGGTTTGTCCTGCGTCTTAGGCGGCACCGGTATGTGTATTGACACGGAAGTTTTAAAACGTCATGGCTGGGGAGCTACCTGCCTGACGGAAGACGAAGAGTTTACCATGAAAGCCCTGATGGAAGGTATTCCTACTACCTGGGCCCATGATGCCGTAATTTATGATGAGAAGCCCTTAACTTTTAAAGCGGCCTGGAACCAGAGGGTACGCTGGGCGCAAGGTAACTTTGACGTGGCCAACCGCTACATTCCCAGGATGCTGTATAAAGGTATCAAAGAACATAACATCCTGTTACTGGATGGCGTCATCGACATGTTCCAGCCTTACTTCTTATTAATCTCGGCTTTCTTTATCATCTCCAGCTATATCTACGAATTTATCCCGTTCTATACCAACATCTTGTATGATGTTTTGCCTATGGCGGTCTGGCAGGTCATCGGTATCGGCCAGTATCTGTTCCCGGTAGCCGTCCTGATTAAGATCAGGGCTTCCTGGAAATCCTGGCTGTACCTGTTAAGTTATCCGCTCTTCATCTACACCTGGATCCCTATCACCGCAATCGGTTTCTTTAAACGCAACCAGCATGTGTGGAGCCATACGCTCCATACCCGGGCCATCGGCTTCAACGATGTGGTTATCCCGGAAGATGTGGTGCATGTAGGACCCAAACAGGTCATCCTGACCAAAGCTCTCAAATAATTTTCCGGACCGGCTCCCAGCGAGCCGGTTTTTTTATGGGTAAAAGTTTTGTAAAACTAAGGCTGCGGCCGTTTATTTTGCCTCTTAAATGTGATAAAATATAATAATACAGAGAACAGGTCACGGAGGTTAAAGTGACAAAAGTTAAAGGTATCCTTTTTGATATGGACGGAACGCTGGTTAATACTAACGAGCTCATCCTGGCGTGTTTTGATCATGCTACGCTGACGTGCCTGGGTAAACATTATCCCCACGCCGGCTTTATTCAATATTTCGGCCGCCCCCTGGTAGAAGGACTGGAAGCACTTTTCCCCGGACGGGGAGAGGAACTGTCCCGGGAATACCGTGCGTACCAGCAGCTGGTCCACGACCAGAAAGCCAAAGCTATCCCGGGAATGTACGAGACCCTGGCAGCCTTGCAAGCACGGCAAATTAAAATGGCCATCGTGACTTCTAAATTTGAAATCACCGCCCGCAAGGCGTTGCGGCTTTTTAAACTGGAGCCGTTCTTTAGCTGCATCATCGGCAACGGCCAGGTGGAAAAACCCAAACCGGCAGCCGAACCCAGCCTGGCTGCCCTGCAAGTTTTAGGTTTAAATGGCGCTGACTGCTTATGCGTGGGGGACAGCCCCTACGATTTAATCAGCGGCAAAAGCGCCGGCTGTACGACGGTAGCGGTTAATTACAGTCTGTTTGACCACGAACAGCTGCTAAAAATAGGGAACCTGGATTATTGTATCGACCGGCCCCAAGAATTGCTGACGCTGCTGGATAAGTAAAAATCCTGCCTGCGTGACCGCAAACATACATGGTAAAAGATGGAGGTAGACTTATGCGTAAGATTGGTATCATCGGTGGCACCGGCATCTATAGTCCGGAAGCTTTAAAAGGTTTTAAGGAAAAGATTATTAACACGCCTTACGGCAAAGCTTTATGTAACCAGGGTACCATGTCCGGCAACCAGGTTTTCTTTATCACCCGTCATGGTGTCGGGCATACGGTACCGCCGCATCTGGTTAACTACCGTGCCAATATCTGGGCGCTAAAGAGCCAGGGTGTGGACGAGATTTTTGCTACCACGGCGGTGGGTTCCCTGAACCAAAAGATGACCGCGGGCCAGTTCGTGGTCTGTGACCAGTTGCTGGATTTTACCAAGAGCCGGATTAACACTTTTTACGATAACCCGGACCGGGGCGTGGGGCACGTGGATGTGACCCATCCCTATTGTGATACTCTGCGGACCAAGGTGATCCGCTGCCTGGAAAAAACCGGTATCCCGTTTCACAAAACCGGCTGTTACGTATGCACGGAAGGTCCCCGTTTTGAAACGGCGGCCGAGATTAAGATGTTCGCCATGGTCGGTGGAGATTTGGTGGGCATGACCAACGCCCAGGAATGTTTCCTGGCCCGGGAAGCAGAAATCTGCTACACCAACTGCGCCATCGTGACCAACATGGCAGCCGGCATTTCTCCCACACCGCTTTCTCACAGCGAAGTGGAAGCTGCCATGAAGAAAAGTATCGTGAACATGGAAAAATTACTGACGACCTTTATCGCCGACAATGATCCGGTACCGGAACTTTGCAACTGCCGGCACGCGATGGCGGAATTCGGAGGCTTTAAACTGTAATTATGGTCAAGACCATGGAGTGGCGGCAGGAAACATTGGTGCTGTTAGACCAGACGCAGCTGCCGCAAACAGTAGCATATATTACCTGCACGGATTACCGGCGGGTATGCCAGGCCATCCGGAAACTGGAAGTACGGGGCGCTCCGGCTTTAGGAGCTGCCGCGGCTTTTGCCATGGTGCTGGCTTTTAAAGAAACCGTCCGGACGACGGCGGATATCCAGGGGGCGTACCTGGCGGCCAAAAACGAAATCTGTGCGGCCCGTCCCACCGCCGTAAATTTAAGCTGGGGCGCTGACCTGATGTATGCGGCAGCCCAAAAGTTAGCAGCGGCCGGCACGCAACTGCCGGAGCTGTATGCACGTCTGACCCGGCTGGCGCAGCAGGTGTACGACGCCGATATCGCTACCAATAAAAAACTTGGAGCCTGGGGAGCGGAAATTTTGCCAGCGGCCAGCGTAGTCTTAACCCACTGCAATGCCGGCGCCCTGGCGACCTGTGGCTGGGGAACAGCCCTGGGCGTGATTCGCAGCGCTGCTGCTTTAGGTAAGATCAAGATGGTGTTCTCGGATGAGACGCGGCCTTTATTGCAGGGAGCCCGGCTCACCGCCTGGGAACTTTTAGAGGACGGCATCCCGGTGACGACTATCACCGACGGCATGGCTGCCTGGACCATGGCGCAAAAAGGCGTTAACGTGGTCATAACCGGTGCGGACCGGATTGCCGCTAACGGCGATGCGGCCAACAAGATTGGCACTTTTGGCGTGGCTCTGGCTGCCCAGCATTTTAAGATTCCCTTTTACATTGCCGCACCCGCCAGCACTTTTGATTTTCATCTGGCCAGCGGCAGGGAGATTCCCATCGAGGAACGCGCTCCGGAAGAAGTCCGTTCTTTGCAGGGAGTACCCGTGGCACCGTCCCGGGTACCGGTCTTCAATCCGGCTTTTGACGTAACCCCGGCCGCTTTGATCAGCGGGATCATTACTGAATACGGGGTGCTCAGGCCGCCTTTGGCAGCCAGCATCAAAAAATTACAGCAACAAGTCTTGAAGGAGGCACATGTTCAATGGAAAGTATGATTAAAGATATAGATCTGGCCACAGCCGGCCAGCAAAAGATTACCTGGGCTAAGGCTCACATGCCGCTCTTAAATTATTTAAACGCTAAGTATGCGGAGCAAAAAATTTTCAAAGGCATCAACATGGTGGTAACCATCCACCTGGAAGCCAAGACCGCCTACCTGGCTCAGACCCTGCACAACTGCGGGGCCAACGTGGTAGTCACAGGCAGCAATCCCTTGTCCACCCAGGATGATGTGGCGGCTGCTTTGGTAAAGAGCGGCATCACCGTTTTTGCCACGCACGCCTGCACGGCCCGGGAATATGATTTATATTTAGATAAAGCCCTGGACAGCAAACCCGCCCTTATCATCGACGACGGCGGCGATTTGGTACACAAGCTCCATGCCACCCGCCGGGATTTGATTCCGGGTCTCCTGGGCGGCAGCGAGGAAACTACCACCGGCGTCCATCGTTTGAAAGCGTTGGCTGCCAGCGGCAAGTTGGCTTTCCCCATGATTGCCGTCAATGATTCTTACTGCAAGTATCTGTTTGATAACCGGTACGGCACCGGCCAGTCGGCCTGGGACGGCATCATGCGTACCACGAATCTTTCCGTGGCAGGCAAGACCGTGGTTGTAGCCGGTTACGGCTGGTGCGGCAAGGGTGTGGCCATGCGGGCCAAGGGTTTAGGCGCCAATGTTATTGTCACGGAAGTGGACCCGGTCAAGGGTATCGAAGCTGTCTTTGACGGTTTCCGGTGTCTGCCCATGCAGGAAGCAGCCAAGGTCGGCGATTTCTTTGTCACCGTTACCGGCTGCAAGGATGTGATCCGCAAGGAACATTTCCAGGTGATGAAGGACGGCGTGGTCCTGGCTAATGCCGGCCACTTTGACGTGGAAGTCAACAAACCGGACCTGGAAGCCTTAAGCATAGAAAAACCTTACGAGGTCCGTAAAAATATTACAACTTATACGCTGCAGGACGGCAGGCATTTGAATTTACTGGGCGAAGGCCGGCTGGTAAATCTGGCCTGCGGTGACGGCCATGCTGTAGAAATCATGGATTTGTCTTTTGCCATGCAGTTCCTCGCCATGAGGTATCTGCTGGAAAATAAAGGTAAGCTGGCCCAGGGGCTGTATGTGCTGCCTCATGAACTGGATACGGAAGTAGCTGTTTTAAAACTCCAGGCGATGGGATACGCCGTGGATACTTTATCTCCTGAACAGGAAGCTTATCTGCATCAGGCATAAAGTTTTCTAGTGCTTAAGTAGTCCGCTTAAGCAGTCCAAAAAGTATAAAAGGGGGAGTGGGAATCATGAAAAGAGAAGACCTGCATATCGTCAATGTCCGCAAAGAGGTAGTAGCTACCAGCCAGCTGTTAAGCAAAAAAGCTTTGATGGCCGGTTCCTGGGGTAATGTCAGCGCCAGGATCGATAAAGATTCTTACGCCATTACACCGTCCGGTCATAGTTATGAAACGCTGACCCCGGATGATATTATTATCGTTAACAGAGAGGGCGTAAAGATGACGGGTAATTCTTATCCCTCCACGGAAACCAAGCTCCATGTGGCTATTTATAAAAAATTCCCCGAAGCCGGGGCCGTCATCCATACCCATAGTATTTTCGCCTGCACCATGGCTGTACTGCGCCATGACCTGCCGCCTATTATTGAAGACACGGCCCAGGTTGTAGGCGGTTCCGTAGACTGCGCTGCCTATGCTATGCCGGGTACGGAAGAACTGGCACAGAATGTGCTCCTGGCCCTGGGCAAGAAACGGGCCGCTTTCATGGCCAACCACGGCGTGGTCTGCTGGGGCTGCGATATGAAGGAAGCCTACATGACCGCCGAACTGGTAGAAAAAGCCGCTGAAATTTATTGCACCGCGGCCAGCCTGGGCGGGGCCAAAGAATTAAGTAAGAAAGATGTAGAGGTTATGCATAAATTTTACGTAGAGCATTACTTTAAACGCCAGAGAGGTGAAGAATAAACATGACCAAGCTTGTAATTAAAAACGTGGAACTGATTAACCATGGACCGCAATACCCCAAGATGAACATCGCTATCACCGGTAACAAGATTACCGCCATCAGTGCCGGTCCTATTCCCGGTTTTGCAGATGCGGAAGTCATAGACGGCTCGGGAAAACTAGCCGTACCCGGCATGATCAATGCCCATACTCATGCGGCTATGACCTTATTACGAAGTTATGCCGACGACATGGCGCTCATGGACTGGCTGAATAAGATGATCTGGCCGGCGGAAGCTAACCTGGACGGCGACGCTATTTACTGGGGGAGCCAGCTGGCAATCCTGGAGATGCTGAAGAGCGGCACCACGGCTTTTGCGGATATGTACTTTTTTATGGATGAAACTGCCCGTGTGGTAGAGGAGACCGGTTTCCGGGCTTCCCTGTCCCGGGGCCTGATTGGTAATGCGCCGGATGCGGCGGCCAAGCTGGCGGAAAATGTGGAACTTTTCCAGAACTGGAACAATAAAGCGGACGGACGCATCAAGGTGATGCTGGGACCCCATGCTCCTTACACCTGCAACCCGGATTTTTTAAAGAAAGTGAAGCAGGAGGCGGACAAACTGGGTTCCGAGATCCATATGCATCTGTCGGAGACGGAGCAGGAAGTCAAGGATTGCGTGCAAGCCTATGGCAAGACGCCCATAGAGTTTGCCGACAGTTTCGGCTTTTTGGAAAACGGTCTCCTGGCAGCCCACTGCGTTCATGTGACGCCGGCAGAGATTAAATTGATGGCTGCCAAAAAAGTGCGGGTAGTCCATAATCCTCAGAGTAATTTAAAATTAGCCAGCGGTTTTGCCCCGGTGCCCCAGATGCTGCAGGCAAATATTTGCGTGGCTTTAGGTACCGATGGCGCCTCCAGCAATAATAACCTGGATATGCTGGAAGAATGCCGCATGGCCGCCATGATCCATAAGGGCTTCAGCGGTGATCCGCTTGCCGTGCCGGCCAAGACGGCACTGGACATGGCCACGGAAAACGGCGCCCTGGCTATCGGCTTTGACCATCTGGGCAAACTGGAACCTGGTTACCTGGCTGATATCGTGTTGTACGATATGCATAAACCGTACTGGTATCCGCGGCACGACCGCTTATCCCTGTTCGTTTATGCAGCTAACTCTGCTGATGCGGATACGGTTATCATTAACGGTAAAGTCTTGTTGCAGCAGGGCCGGGCTTTGTACATGGACGAGGAAAAGATTTACGCGGAAAGCGAGAGATGTGGCAAACATTTAATTGCCAAATAAAGAGGAGGATTTCTGAGCATGGCTAAAATTTTAAGCAAGGCCGAACTGGCGCCTGCAGTTTTTGAATTCGTGGTAGCAGCGCCGCTGGTCACTCATAGATGTCAGCCGGGACAATTCGTCATCATCCGGGTGGATGAAAATAGCGAACGCATTCCGCTGACCATTGGCGATTTTGACCGTGACGCGGGAACCATCACACTTATAGTTCAAGCCGTAGGCAACACTACCAAACACTTCTGCCAGGATTTCCAGGCAGGGGATGAGATTCTGGATGTGGCCGGTCCCCTGGGCCGCCCTTCGGAGATGAAAAAATTCGGCACCGTAGTCTGTGTGGGCGGCGGTATCGGTGTGGCACCGGTTTATCCTATCGCCAGGGCTTATAAAGCCCTGGGCAACAAAGTTATTTCTATTATCGGCGCCCGCAGCAAGGATATTTTAATCTGGGTGGACAAGATGCGCGCCGTCAGTGACGAACTGATCATCGCTACGGATGACGGCACTGCCGGACACAAAGGCTTTGTCACGGACCCGCTCAAGGAAATGCTCACCCGGGGTGACCAGGTGGATTACGTTATCGCCATCGGGCCGGTCATCATGATGAAGAATGTGGCCGCCACCACCAAACTGTTTCATACCAAGACTGCCGTCAGCCTGAACACCATCATGGTAGACGGTACCGGTATGTGCGGCGGCTGCCGTGTCACCGTCGGCGGCGCAAATTATTTTGCCTGCGTGGACGGTCCCGAGTTTGACGGTCATCAGGTAGATTTTGTAAACCTGATGGAACGCCAGAAGATGTACAAAAATCAGGAAGCACTTCCTTATAGTTGCGGAGGTCATTGCAAATGCGTGGAGGAATGAGAAACCCGATGCCGGAACAAGCGGCTGAGGTAAGAAAACATAATTTTGACGAAGTGGCTACCGGCTACACTGAGAAGACGGCCGTAGATGAGGCGCAACGTTGTTTAAACTGCCCCAAACCTATGTGCGTCACCGGCTGCCCCGTAAACGTGTATATTCCCAAATTTATCCACGCGGTCAGCGAAGGTAAATTTGCGGATGCTATCACCATCCTGAAACAAAAAAATAGTTTACCGGCTGTGTGTGGCAGGGTCTGTCCTCAGGAAAGCCAGTGCGAAAGCAAATGCATCCTGGGTATTAAAGGCGAACCTGTAGCCATCGGCCGACTGGAAAGATTTGTGGCGGACTATGCCCGCACCCATAACCTGGAAAACCTGGCACCGGTGGCACCAACTGCTGCTAAAAAACAGAAGGTAGCTATTATCGGCAGCGGCCCTTCCGGTTTAACCGCGGCAGGGGACCTGGCCAAAATGGGTTACCAGGTAACGATTTTTGAAGCCCTGCATGCCGCCGGTGGTGTTTTGATGTACGGCATCCCGCCGTTCCGTCTGCCTAAGGACATCGTGCAATACGAGATCAAGAACCTGGAACGCCTGGGCGTAAAGATTATTCCCAACGCTATCATCGGTAAAACTTTTACGATTGCCGATTTGATGCACGAAGAAGGTTTTGCCGCCATCTATATCGGTACCGGCGCCGGCCTGCCGCATTTTATGCATATTCCCGGCGAAAATTTAAACGGCGTCTATGCCGCCAATGAATTTTTAACCCGCGTCAACCTGATGGGTGCCTATAAGTTCCCGCAAGTTGCTACACCTGTCTATGTAGGCAAAAAGGTAGCCGTGGTAGGCGGTGGCAACGTGGCCATGGATGCCGCAAGAACTTCCATGCGTCTGGGTGCCGAACATGTTTATATCGTGTACCGCCGTGGTGAAGCCGAACTGCCGGCCCGTAAGGAAGAAGTGGGCCACGCTAAGGCGGAAGGCATTGAATTGAAGCTGCTGCATAATCCTACGCAGATCCTGGGCAGCGACCAGGGCTGGGTTACCGGCCTGGAATGCGTCAAGATGGAACTGGGGGCACCTGATGCTTCCGGCCGCCGTTCGCCGCAAGAGATTCCCGGCTCCAACTTTGTCCTGGATGTGGACATGGTCATCATGGCTATCGGCCAGGGCGCTAACCCGCTTCTGAAACAAACTACGCCGGACCTGGACGTTACCAAGCGCGGCAATATCGTGGTAGATGCCAGCGAAGCCACCTCGATTCCCGGCGTCTTTGCCGGTGGCGACATCGTGACCGGTGCCGCGACAGTGATTTCGGCCATGGGTGCTGGCAAAAAAGCGGCTCAGGCTATGGATGCTTATTTACAAAAACATGCGTAAATGGAGGCCTTTATGAACAAAAGCTGTCTTACCGGCTGCAGTTTCTTGACAACCGTCTTAGCGTGTACGCTTACGGCCAGTACCCTGGCCGCGGCTTACCAGGATGCACAAGCTGGTTATCAGGTAGATTTACCGGCACAGCATCTGCAGATTGCCGGTCCCGGTTTTATCTATAGCGGGGACAGCGGTGCCTTAGTGCCGGAACTACAGCCTCAGGAAAAAGATTTTAACATGGTGGTGGCCCCGGCGCCTCAGGCGGTAAACAAACTCTTCACCCATAAATTTACTACCAGGGAGTTTAACAAGACCTGGACGGATCTCCAACTGCTGGAACGCAGCCATGTGGACACGCAAAAGTGGACGCCCAAGTTCTATGCGCCTGCCAATTTTTTAACGACCCAGGGACAACTGGTGCCTTTTGATGTTTTAGCTAAAGACACGCTGCCTGCCAATTATAAGGTCAGCAGCAGGGAAGAGGACGGGAAAAAATTTATCGTTCTCTCCCTGGAAAATGAAGTGCCGGTCCAGGAAGATACTAAAACGGCACCCGCAACACCGGGCCAGCCACATCTGGCTATCAAGATTGCGTTAACCTCGGAGCAGGATCGTCTCTATGCTCTCATTAGCGCCGTGCCACTGGAAGATACCCGTAAGCAGCAGGCAGATGAACTTCAAGACCATTCACCCTTTAAGGAAAAGAACATCAAGGAAAAATATGCCGCCCGGTCCAAAGCGCGCGCAGCTTACTATCAAAACCTGGAAAACAATTTTCTGAAATCTTTCCGGGTCCAGCCGGGAAGCAGCGTTAGTAGTTTGGCCGTACAGGACCAGACGCTCAACTTAACCATGCCGTTGCCGGAGCAATGGTTTTATACCCGATATCACACGGAAAATGAAAAACTGGCAGCCAGCACTACTTTAATGATGCCTTTAGAAACCATCAAACTTATCAGTGATGACCTGGATCAGTTGACCGATAAAAAGTACCAGGGCCTGGTGCAGGAAGGTTTGGCTACCAATTTTGCCGGACTCTTTACCAGCCGGTCCCATAAATTTTTGGAGGGAATGACGGAAGTCGTGGCGGTAACCAGCTACCATAATAAAACTGAAACTCCTTATGCCGGTTACTTAAAAAATAAGCACGAGACCCAGAAATTCCTGGATACCTTCTTTAAGGATCTGGATACCGTTAACGCGGCTACTAATAAAGAAGCAGACGCCCTGAAAACCATTAAACAGACCCATCAGTTAAACATGGACACTGACCACGGTGTCTTAACCCTGGCCAGTCAGTATGAACTGGACGGTCAGACCAAACTGGACTACGAGAGCAGGATTGGTTTTACCAAAGCTAAATTTGGCAGCATAAGTTATCTGCGGAAAGCAGCTCCGGCTAAAGATAATAATAGCAAGACCGCCGCACGTACCGGCGGCGAAAAACTTTACCAGAGCCTGCGGCTGTTTACAAAATAAGAACGCTACCGTGACTAACAAAACGGATTGCAGTTTTTAGGAAGCTTTTGGTAACAGTACAACTTACAACTAAATAATGGAAGCTATCCGGGGCAGAGACCCCGGATTTTTTTCTGCCAAAGGAGATTTATAGCAACGCTGGCTAGCTTGTAAGACCTAAAATTTGTCTTAGCTGAATCTAGGCGCACCGCTGATATTAATTTTTTAAATAAAATTTAACATAATATATATTATCGGACGTTAAATTATTATTTTTATATTTTCCCAAATATACGTTTGTGCTAATTATTGAAGAACAGATGTTTGACAAACACTTGTCCATCTGTTATAATTAATGAAATGAATTACAGGAGGTATGCTATGGCCAGACATAAAAGCCTTATCCCTAAAGATTTTGATGGCGTGTACACGGAAGCTATGCTGACTGACCGCCAGAAACAAGTTTTAAACTTTATTCGGGATTTCACACAAAGCAAAGGTTATCCTCCTTCGGTACGGGAAATTTGCAGCGGCATCGGTCTTTCCTCAACTGCCAGTGTGCATAATCATTTGCATACCTTACAGAACATGGGGTTTATCCAAAGGGACAGCGCCAAGCCCCGGGCCCTGGAATTAACCCAGGAAGCTTCCTGGCGTAATAAAACAGTTGTTCCGGTTCCACTGGTAGGTAAAGTTACGGCAGGTGTCCCCATCCTGGCGGTAGAGAATATTGAAGAGACCTACCCTATCCCGCAGGATCTGATAGGCGCCAGTGAAGATGTGTTCATGTTAGCTGTTTCCGGTGACAGTATGATTAATGCCGGCATCCTGGATCATGATTATATCGTAGCCAGGAAGCAAAATTACGCGAACAATGGCGATATCGTGGTGGCTTTAATTGATGGCGAGGAAACTACGGTCAAAAGATATTTTAAAGATTTACGGAACATCCGTTTGCAACCAGAGAATCCAGCTTATAAACCTATCATCGGTAAAGATAATATTCAGGTCATGGGTAAGGTCATAGCTCTTTTCCGGATGTTGTAAGTAGTTGTTCCATTTCAGGCACAGGCAGCTCTTCGTTACAGAGAATTTAGTTTAAGGGTTAAAAATTAAGACAAGGCGCACTAAAATTTGTGTACCTTGTCTTTTTTACGTGGACTTTGTCAATTTAAATTTGCGGTTGACGTTTTTCTGACGTCATCACGGCATCTTTTTGCAATTACTTTTGGGCTCTCTGCTTACTTTTACTTAATTTTATTTTCCCCAATCATCACGGCTGCAGCATTAACTGCCAGTATGCCATGTTCCAGAGTTAACCCGCCCTGCATGAACACGTTGTAAGGCGGACGCATGGGACCATCCGCGCTTAATTCAATAGAGGCTCCCTGCACAAAAGTACCCGCCGCCATGATAACCGGATCGGCATAACCAGGTAAATTACCTTTTTCCGGAACGACATTGGAATCAATAGGAGAATTAAACTGGATGGCCTGGCAAAAAGCTTCCAGAGCCCGGGGCGTATTTAAAGTGATACACTGGATGATATCATGTCTGGTTTCTGCGAAGCCGGGTTTTACCTTGTAACCCAGTTTATTGAAAATGTTGGCAGCATAAATAGAAGTTTTTACGGCCTGCATCACCACATGGGGTGCCAGGAAAAGTCCCTGATAAAATTCCCGGGCTGTATCACCCAGGGTAGCTCCCATCTCTCCGGCCAAACCCGGCACGGTCAAACGGCAGGCCGCATTATACACCAGATCTTCACGGCCGACAATATAACCGCCGGTAGGAGCCAGACCGCCGCCCAGATTTTTAATCAGGGACCCGGCCACCAAATCTGCACCCATATCCGTAGGTTCAAGGATTTCTACAAACTCGCCGTAACAATTATCTACAAAACAAATGATCTTAGGGTTAACCTTTTTGACACAAGTAATGATTTCGCCAATCTCCAGCACGCTTAAAGTTTCCCTCTCCTGACTATAACCGCAGGAACGTTGGATATGGACCATCCTGGTAGCGGGAGTAATCGCTTTTTCCAGCTTGGCCAGGTCACATCTTCTTCCGTGCATGGGGATTTCCTTATACGTAACCCCGATATCCACCAGGGATCCCGGAATTTTTTTAGGAGAGCCGATAATGGTCTGCATGGTATCATAAGGCGTACCTGTAGCACCGATTACCTCGTCCCCCGGTTTAAGGTTGCCCAACATGGCCACCGCTAAAGCATGCGTACCGGAAACAAATTGTGAACGGACCAGGGCCGCTTCGGTGTGAAAGATATGACAATAAATCTTATCCAAAGTTTCCCGGCCTACGTCACCGTAAGCATAACCGGTAGTAGGTTTTAAATAATAGTCGGCCACCTGTTCCTTCTTAAAGGCCGCCATCACTTTCTTAGTATTCTCTAAAGCTATATCGTCATAAATCTGCTCAACATTTTTGAGCGCTGCCAGAGCTGGCACCGCATATTCTCTTTCAAAATTAGACTGTGGTTTCATCCTTCGATTTCCCTTCATATAAGTATTTAGAAAATTTATCAGCATCTTCCAGGTTTAAACGGGCCTTGATTAAAACACCCTGGTCAAGATATTCCTTGCTCAGGACTGTACCGGCCTGATAAATCTGGCTTTCTAACTGGGCTTCTGCATAGGGGAATAAATAGCTTTGTTCGGCCATGCGTAAACGCAGCCGGGTAGCGATAGCCTGTAAAAGTTCAGGTATGCCCTGCCCGGTAGTAGCCGAAACACAAACACTGTCGGGCTGATTCTGCAGCCGTTTTAATAAACCATCGCCTGCTGGCAGACGGTCAATTTTGTTAAAGACGGTCAAGATATTTTTATCCTGGGCCTCTAACTCAGCCAAAACATTGTACACGGCCTTACTTTGTTCTGCATACAGAGGATGGCTGACATCAACCACGTGCAGCAACAGATCAGCATCCTTCACCACTTCCAAAGTAGATTTGAAAGCTGCCACCAGCTGATGGGGCAAGCGCTGGATAAAACCGACGGTATCGGTCAGCACAGCGCGCTGATTATCCGGCAGCTCTAACTGACGAGTCGTCGGGTCCAGGGTGGCGAATAACTGATCCTTGGCGTAAATATCGGAATGCGTCAGGAGATTAAGGAGCGTAGACTTACCGGCATTGGTATAACCTACCAGACTAATGGTAGGAATCTGATTCTTGGTACGTTTAACCTTGTGCAGGTCGCGCACGCCTTTAATCTTGTCCAGACATTCATTCAGATAACTGATACGGGTACGTATATGACGACGGTCCACTTCCAGCTTGGTTTCGCCGGGACCGCGGGTACCAATGCCGCCGCCTAAACGGGACAGCACCAGACCCTGACCCATGATACGCGGCAGATTGTACTGCAGCTGGGCCAGTTCTACTTGCAACTTGCCTTCATTAGTACTGGCACGCTGGGCGAAAATATCCAGGATCAGGTTGGTCCTGTCCAGGATACGGATGCCCGTCACCTCTTCGATGTTGCGTTGCTGCGCTGGTGAAAGCTCGTCGTCAAAGACACAGAGGTCGATATTTTCTTGTTGGGCAAATAAAGCCAGCTCCTCTACCTTACCTTTACCGATAAAGAAAGCCGGGTCGGGTTTCGGACGTTTCTGCAAAAATTTTTGCACCACGATGGCGCCGGCCGTATCGGCCAGCTGCGCTAATTCATCCAGAGAATCTTCACTGCTCCAGGCTTCGGTGTTTTTACCATATTCCATGGCGATGAGGATAGCTCTTTCCTTGGTCTCATCGTTGGACGAAGTTCCAGAAAATTGTTTGGCTAAAGCCCGTTCCACGGAGCTTACGTAGTTAGCAAAATAAATGGCAGCGGCATCTTCCAGGCTGTAGGGTCCCCAGGTTTCACTTTCATAAGCTTCTGTGGACGGATCCAGCCCGGTAATCATACCCAGAACGAGCAGCGACTTAGCCGGATTTTCGGCATTTACGCCTAAAGCGACCATAGCATCCAGACGGTTGGCCAGCAGTGCTGAGACATCCACACCGCTTAAAACCGGATTCCCGGAGGGATGAGTGTGCAGACAGCGGATGCCGCACAAACGGTCCGCTCCCCTTCTACCTTCCATCTCCGGTAATTCTACCGTATTGCTGTTGCCTAAAGAAACACTCAGTACCTGACCGCCACGAGAGATAAAGATACTAATCTCCCGGCCGGTCTTGCTGGTCAACTGTGCCAGCCTGGTACCTAATTCTTCTGTGATCAGCTGGGACGCAGGTACTTCCAGCTCGTATAATTGCCGCAGTTCTTCCAGGATTACCTCTTTCAAACCCTTCGTATTGCCCTTTATTTCACGCATACGCATCACCCCTTCTCAGGCTTAAGCCCAAGTTACCTGGCCTTAGCAGGTTCCATATTGATACGGTGGCCGCGGATAGTATTATGCTGCATCGCGCCTAAAACGCGTTCCGCATATTCTTCCGGGATTTCCACAAAGGTAAACTTATCATAAATATTGATGAGGCCCACGGACCGGGCGGGAATATCCGCCTCAATAGCGATGGTCCTGACCAGTTCCGGCACCGTGATCCGCTGGCTGCGGCCGATGTTCACAAAGAACCGTACCATGCCGGGACGGCCGCCGGTATTTTCCATACTGCTGCCCTTGTTCTCCTTAGGAGTTTCCAGAGCCGCAGCGCCTTCCTGCATCATCTTTAAAGCAGCGGCGGCTACATCCTCCACCTCGTACTCTTTAGACAAGGTTGCCACGATAGGCAGGTAGTCACGATAGGTCCCCATGTCCAGCAAAGTTTCCATGCGGCCCACGATCTGCTCCCGCTGTCTTTCCAGCACATCGCCCACACTGGGCAGCTCGCGGCGTTTAATCTTGGTCTTGGCCACGCGCTCAATTAATTTTAACTGTCTGAATTCCCGGGGCGTGATAAAGGTCATGGCCACACCGGTATTGCCGGCGCGTCCCGTCCTGCCAATCCGGTGGACATAACTTTCCGGATCCTGGGGAATATCATAGTTGATAACGAAGTTCACATTGTCAATATCCAGGCCGCGGGCAGCTACGTCAGTAGCAATCAGGATATCCAGGGAACCATCCCGGAATTTTTTCATGACCCGGTCCCGCTGGTTCTGGCTTAAATCGCCATGGAGACCTTCGGCGGAATAACCACGGGACTGCAACGCGCTGGCCAGATTATCCACGCCCTTCTTGGTGCGGCAGAAAATAATCAGGCGGCCGTCAATCTCAGCATCCAGCAGCCGGGACAAACCTTCCACCTTGTCCCTGGTTTCAAAGTAACACTGCTCAATCAAAGGCACCGTCAACTCTTCCTTGCTGACCGTGACCAGTTTGGGAGCACGCATGTATTTTTTAGTCAGGCTGAGGATAGGCAGCGGCATGGTAGCGGAAAAGAGCATGGTCTGTCGTTCAGCCGGAATGTTCTTCATGATTTCTTCCATGTCGTCGATAAAGCCCATATCCAGCATCTCGTCGGCTTCGTCCAGGACCAGGTAACGTACATGGTCCAGATGGATGGTACCGCGGCGGATATGATCCAGCAAACGGCCCGGGGTACCGATGACGATCTGCACGCCCCGCTTTAAAGATTTAATCTGCCGCTCAATCGGCTGACCGCCGTATACCGGCAGCACCCGTACATGTTTGGTCTTGCCGATATTGCTGATTTCTTCGGCTACCTGCACGGCCAGTTCCCGGGTGGGGCTCATGATGAGTGCTTCCACCTGCTTGCCGCGTTCGCTCAGGCCCTGGATGATGGGAATACCAAAAGCGGCCGTCTTGCCGGTACCGGTTTGCGCCTGGCCGATCACATCCTGGCCTTCCAGTGCCAGAGGGATAGCCTGGGACTGAATCGGAGACGGCTCTTCAAAGCCCATATCCGTCAAAGCGGCAACGATCTTCTTATCTAAAACTAAATTACCAAATTCCTGGGTTTGCATTTCTGTCATCTTTTCATTTCCTCCGTGGGGTCAGTTAAACTGCCCGTCATCTTATCATAAGCCATACCGATGGCCGTTAAGGCACTACGTAACTTGATCTGGGTCCTGAGACCGGTAAAGAGATTTTTCGTGCAAACCACGCCCTCTTTATCCGCCACAGCGATATAGACCAGACCTACAGGTTTGGTGCGAGTGGCACCTCCCGGACCGGCAATGCCGGTAATGCTGACGCCCAGATCCGTACCTAAAAGATCCCGGACGCCGGTGGCCATCTCGCAGGCCACTTGTTTGCTAACAGCCCCATATCTGGTGAGGCTGGTTTTGCTGACTTTGATTAAAGCGTGTTTGGCTTCGTTACTATAGGTAACCACCGAGCCTTTTAAATACTCGGAACTACCGGGGATATCGGTGATGAGACTGCTGGCCAGCCCCCCGGTACAAGATTCGGCAAAAGCGATGGTCTGTTTCCTGGCTGTCAAAAGTTTGCCCAGCGCCGCCGCCAAAGTCTCCTCGTCATAGCCATACACATGGCCGGCCAAAAGTTTTTGGACCTTCAGGTCCAGTTTATGTAAAAGTTTTTCCGCCTGCTGAGCGTCCGCCGCCTTGGCCGTCAGACGCACCAAAATGCCCCCGTCCCTGGCATACAGGGCGATGGTAGGATTGGTCTGCTTGCTAATAAGCGCCGCTAACTTTTCAGCTACCAGGGATTCTCCCAGACCGCGGACTTTTAAAGTCAGGGACTGGATAATGCCCTGGGCGCCGAACTGGTTTTCCAGGTACGGAAAAAATTCGTGCTCGCACACATATTTTAATTCAAAAGGCGGACCCGGCAGCAGGACAAAAAAATGCTGGTCATAATCAACCACCAGACCGGGTGCGGTACCTACCTGATTTTTTAAGATCAGGGCGCCTTCCGGTACCAGGGCCTGCTTTTCGTTGTTATCCGTCATACACATCTGGCGTTTGCTAAAAATATTGTGGATATGGTTCCAGGTTTCCAGATCCAGGTACAGGGGCAGGTGGCAGTAAGCCGCCACCGTCTCTTTGGTAATGTCGCCCTCGGTAGGTCCCAGACCGCCGCTGAGGATGATCAGGTCGGCACGGCCGGCGGCTACCGCCAAAGCTGCCTGCAGGCGCTCAGGATTATCGCCCACCGTAGTCTGGTACAGCACGTCAAAGCCGCGCTTGTTCAGCTCGGTTGCCAGATAGACAAAATTGGTATTAACGATTTCTCCTAACAAAAGTTCGGTGCCCGTAGTAATAATCTCTACCCGCATCCTGCTCCCCTCCTGCCTGCACAAACTTACTTCTTATAACTTATGAAGTTAAACTTAAAACTTATGAAGTTAGACTTACTTCTTTTTACACAAGGTAGCGACCACCTCGTAGGTGAAACCTTGCGCTACCTCGACCTGCACAAAATCTCCCGGCTTAAGCCCGGCGGCCTGTTCAATATAAACATTGCCGTCAATATCCGGAGCTTCATGGTAGGAACGTCCCCGGGCCAGATCCTGCTCGCCCTCCTCGAAACCTTCCACCACTACTTCCAGCGTCTGGCCTTCCTCGGCCTGATGCAGTTCTTCCGAGATCCGGGCCTGCTGGGCCATGAGCTTTTGGTAACGCTCTTCCATCACGGCAGGGTCAATCTGGTCCGGCATGGTCGCCGCTTCCGTATTCTCTTCCCGGGAATATTTAAAGACGCCGGCATTCTCAAAGCGCTGCTGAGCCGCAAACTCTAACAGTTCCGCAAAATCGGCCTCGGTCTCGCCGGGAAAACCTACGATGAACGTGGTGCGGATCACCAGGCCGGGAATACGCTGCCGCAACTTGGCCAGCAAGTGTTCCACCTCCACCCGTTTATCAAAACGGTGCATGGCGTGGAGCAAACGGTCGCTGGCATGCTGCAGAGGAATATCAATATATTTGCAGACCTTGGGTAAAGTGGCAAAAGCCTCAATCAGCTCGTCTGTAAAACTATTGGGATACAGGTACAGGACCCGGATCCATTTCAGATCCGGCAAGGCGTTTAAATCTCGTAAAAGCGCAGCCAGTTTGAACGAACCGTACAGGTCAATACCATAGCGGCTGGTATCCTGGGCCACCAGGATTAATTCCCGGACGCCGCCGGCCACCAGAGCTTTGGCTTCCGCCAGCACCTGCTCGTAAGGTTTGCTGACATAAGGTCCCCGGATAAAGGGGATGGCGCAGTAAGAGCAGCGGTTGTCACAGCCTTCGGCAATCTTGAGATAGGCCAGGTAGGACAGCGTGGTTAATTTACGGGGCGCCACCGTTACCGCCTTAGCCGCCCGCGTACCGTTCGTCTTCCGGACGGCTGCAGACGCCGTTGGCGTATCCGCAGTTTGCTCACCCTGCTCCTGCCGGGCCGCAGCTTTAGCCGCCTCAAATTCCGGATTCTTGTGTAAATGCAGGACCCGCTCCCCGGTCAGGACTTTCTGAATGACCAGGGCGATATCCTCATACACATTGGTACCCACCAGGGCATCCACCTCCGGCATCTCCCGGAACAGGTCTTCTGCGTAACGCTGTACCAGGCAGCCGGTGACAATAAGATATTTACAGCTGCCGGTCTTCTTGTACGCCGCCATCTGCAAAATCGTATTGATAGATTCTTCCTTGGCTGCTTCGATAAAGCCGCAGGTATTCACAATAATGAGTTCCGCCTGGGCGGGGTCATTGGTAATTTCCATCTTGTAAGTCTCAATGATGCCCAGCATGGTCTCGGAATCTACCAGATTCTTGGGACAACCCAGACTGACAAAGCCTATCTTCACTTCTTTACCTCCATGGTCTTGTCTCCTAAACGAATTGTTTTAACCCAGGCATCGGCTAAAGTATCCACGGCCTGAGAGTCCTTATAAAAAGTGTTCAGCCATAAGGCTGCCGCTGCTTCTTTCTCTGCTGCTGCCGGCAGCGGGTAATAACCGGCCGGCCGGAGTAATTTTTGCGCCGCAGGCGCGGTAAGCAGCCATTCTAAAAAATCGGCACCAGCCTCCTGGTTACGGGAAGTCTTAGCCACGGCAAACGCATACAGCGTCACCGGCGTTCCCCCTTCCGGCACCTGGATATAGGCCGGAAAATCACTTTCCAGGTAAGGCGCCACAAAGCTGCTGCGGGTCAAAGCCAGGTCCGCATCGCCCCCGGCCACCATTCTGATAGAAGTGATGGGAAACTTGCCGTACGTGCCTGCCAGCGGCTGCAAAGTTTTAAAATACTGCAAACATTCCGCCTGACCCATGTGGGACGCTAAGGCCGCCAAAAAATCTTTGGTGGAAGCCGTATCAGTTAAATTTTCCAGGGCCAGCCGGGCCTGTTTTACCTGCGGCAGACTATACCAGTCCCGCAGTTGTTCCTGTCCCCGCTCCCGGGCAAACTGATGGTTCACCAGCAAAACTACCGGGTCGTAAAAAACGCCGCACCAGTAGTCATGCTCATCTTTTAAGGCTGCCGGTACCGGATACGCCTGCAGCTTTAAAGGCTGCAACTTTCCATCGCGGGTCAACTCTTGCACTTTAAACCGGGTATCCAGATAACAATCCGCCGGCTGAGAAACATCCGGCTGGAACCGGAAGTTATATTTCCGTCCCGCCTGATTATAGGCGGCAATTAATTCCGGCAGTACTTTCTGCTCCGGCAGCCCGGTTAAGGTTACGGCCCGGTCCTGAGCTGCGTTCTGTTCTTGCCCCAGGCCGCAGCCGGCCGCCACAAGCAGCAGCACCAGGCCCAGCGCTACCAGAAAACTACTTTTACTTCTGCCCATAACTCACCTGAACTTTGAGACCGGACGCCCGTTCCTGCCACCGGCAGTCCCGTGGCCGCCTGTATCTCCGTGCCGGTACTCCCTGCCCGGACGGTCATCATCATAATGAGGATGTACCAGACATTTGGGCCCGTGGCCGATCAAATCTTCCCGGTGGCCCAGATGTAAAGCTTCCAGAACCAGGCTGCGGTTCCGGGGATTCTTATACTGCATCAGGGCACGCTGCATCGCTTTTTCATGGGGATTCCTGGTAACAAAGACCGGTTTGCCCGTGAAAGGATTGATGCCTGCATAGTACATGGCCGTAGCCGCGCTGCCCGGAGTGGGAATAAAATCCTGCACCTGCTCCGGCGTGTGGCCCGTATCCCGCAAAAATTCCGCCAGCTCAATGGCGTTATGAAGCGTACAGCCCGGATGGCTGGAGATGAAGTAGGGCACCAGATATTGTTCCAGGCCTACTTCTTTATTTTTCTTGTTAAAAGCCCGCACGAATTTTAAATAAACATCCTTGCCGGGTTTACCCATGCAGGCCAGCACCGGTTCCGCCACATGCTCCGGCGCAATCTTTAACTGCCCGCTCACATGGTAGCGGCACAATTCTTCCAGGAAATCCTGTTTCTTGTCCGCCAGCAGATAATCATAGCGGATGCCGGAACGGATAAAGACTTTTTTCACGCCCGGCAGCGCCCGCAGTTCCCGGAGCAGGCTGATATAATCGCTGTGGTCTGCGTCCAGATTGGGACAAGGCTCGGGAAACAGGCACTGCCTGTCCTTGCACACGCCGACCTGCAGCTGTTTCTTACAGGAAGGATGGCGGAAATTAGCCGTCGGTCCCCCCACGTCGTGGATGTAACCTTTAAATTCCGGCATGGCGATAATTTTTTCCGCTTCCTTAATAATAGAAGCATGACTGCGCGCCTGGATGATCCGCCCCTGATGGGCATGGATGGCACAGAAAGCACAGCTGCCGAAACAACCGCGGCTGCTGACAATGCTGAACTGCACCTCTTCCAGGGCGGCAATACCGCCGTCGGCATCATAACTGGGATGCCAGCGCCGGGTATAAGGCAGGTCGTACACAAAATCCATCTCGGCTTCCGTCAAAGGCATCACCGGCGGATTTTGCACCACGTACTGGCTGCCATTTTTCTGCACCACATTCCTGCCATAAAAAGGATCCTGCTCCGCCGCCTGCAAAGCATACGCCTTGGCAAAAAGTTTCCGGTCGCTCTTGATGGCTTCCAGGGACGGCAGTTCCACATATTTTTCCAGCAAGCTTAAATCTTTGGTCAGATAAGCCGTGCCGTTAATATACTGCAGGTCGGCGCCGCTGGCGCCACCCGCTAAATAATCCGCAATTTCCTGCACCTGTTTCTCGCCCATGCCGTACACTAACAGGTCGGCGCCGCTCTCCACCAGGATAGAGGGCAGGAGCTTGTCTTCCCAGTAATCATAATGGGCAAAACGCCGCAAGCTGGCTTCGATGCCGCCAATGACCACCGGCAGCTCCGGCCACAGTTCCTTGGCCTTGCGGGCGTACACCACCGTGGGATGGTCCGGACGCAGCCCCCTCGCCTTACCGGGGCTGTACTTATCTTCCCCGCGCGGGTTCCGGGCCGGCGTATAATGACAGAGCATGGAATCCAGGTTGCCGCCGGAAATCAACACGCCCAGCCTGGGTTTGCCCAGGACTTCAAAATTCCGTAAATCATGCCAGTCCGGCTGACACAACATGGCTACCTTGTAACCTTCCGCCTCTAAGACGCGGCTGATCACAGCGGGTCCAAAACTGGGATGATCCACATAGGCGTCGCCGCTGATAAACAAAAAATCCGGCTGCTGCCAGCCTAACTCTTGTATTTCTTCCAGACTCATCGGTAAAAAAGCATTCATAAAATTATTTAAAACCTTTCCTCTTGCGTTACTGCTTAATGGTGGCCGCGTAGGTCCTGGTTACCACCTCATTGGTTTTCAGCGGTACTTCGGCCTGGCCGTTCACGGTGATGGCCACATCCTTGATGTTGCCATACACGATACGTAATTTATCCTTGCTGGTAAAGGTGTTCGTTTGCCCTTTACCCAACGTTCCTTCAAAAATTTTCTTGTCCCCGTCAAACACCTGCAGCCAGCAGATGCCTTTGCACTCCACGTTGACAGCTACCGTGCCCGGAGTCGGGTTGGCAGCTGCCGGATTGGGCTGGGCCGTACCGGGAACAGCAGGCTGGCCGGGATTAACCGGTGCTGTAGCCGCTGCCGGTTTAGCCGGGTCCGCCGTCTTGGGAGCCGGAGCCTGCGGTGCGGGCGCGGTTTGTGCCGCAGCCGCCGGAGCAGCACTGGTTGCCGGCGCCGTTACACTGCCGGCCGGTTTTGCCACGATCATGAAATAATAAGCACACACCGCCAGCAAAAGCACCACCAAAACCACCAGGCCCGTCAGGAGCGAGTTCTTGCTGCTCTGGGGCGTATCCTCATTGGGTTTAAAAGTGGGCGTAATCTTCACGTTGGTAGCTTCCCTGATCTTAAACGAAGCGGCTTCCTCGGGACGCATGCCCTGGGCCAGGATCTTGTACTGTTCTACCAGCTTGGCGCCGTCCAGGCCTAAAAAGTTCCCGTAGCCTCTCAGCACGCCTTTCACAAAAACCTCCCCGGGAATCTTCTGATAGGCATCTTCTTCCACCGCCTGCAAATACGCTTTGCTGATGCGGGTAGTGTCTGAGACCTGGGCCAGGGTTAAGCCTTTGGCTTCCCTTGCCTCCCGTAAAGTTTTACCGATTAAATTTTCCGGTACCGTTGCCGGTTGTTGTTGCTCTTTTTCCACGACTGCCACGCTCCAAGATTTAACCTTTACTTAAAAATTTCGTTTCTACATCCGCCCTGCTCATGATCAGCTGCCGGGGTTTAGATCCGGCTGCCGGACCTACGATGCCCAGCTGCTCCATACAATCCACCAGCCGTGCCGCCCGGGTATAACCGATGCGGAAACGCCGCTGCAACATGGAAGACGAAGCCTGGCCTACATCCAGCACCAGCCGCAAGGCATCCGGGAACAGCTCGTCCCCGGTCAGGTCATTCTGACCGCCATTTTCACTGCTGCCGCCTTCACTGGCCAGGACCTGTTCGGTCACTTCTTCGGCATATTCCACCGGCAGCTCCTGATCCTTGATAAAAGTCACGATGCGGTTCAATTCCTCATCCGTGACAAAAGCTCCCTGCACCCGCACCGGTTTGTTCGTGCCGATAGGTGAATAGAGCATGTCGCCCTTGCCTAACAGTTTTTCCGCGCCGGTCTCATCCAAAATAGTCCGGCTGTCAATCTGGGAAGAAACGGCAAAAGCGATCCGGGAAGGAATGTTGGCTTTCACGATACCCGTGATAACATCCACGGAGGGACGCTGGGTTGCCAGCACCAGATGGATGCCAGCCGCCCTGGCTTTCTGAGCCAGACGCAGGATGGCATCTTCCACGTCCACCTTTGCCACCATCATCAGATCCGATAACTCGTCGATGATGATGACGATGTACGGCATGGCTTCTTCCGCCTGCCGGTTATAACTGTCCATATCGCGCACATGGTTATCCGCGAACACTTTGTAGCGGCGTTCCATCTCGGCTACCGCCCAATGCAAAGCGGACGCGGCCTTTTTGGGATCCGTCACCACGGGAACCAGAAGATGCGGGATGCCGTTGTAATTAGTCAGCTCCACCACCTTGGGGTCCACCAGGATAAATTTCACTTCTTCCGGCAAAGCCTTATATAAGATGCCGGCGATAATGGTATTGATGCACACGGACTTGCCGGAACCGGTGGAACCGGCTACCAGCAGATGGGGCATCTTGGACAGGTCACAGCAGATCACGTTGCCGGCAATATCCCGGCCCAGACCGATGCAGAGCTTGTCTTTATTTCCGCGCATTTCCTTGCAATCCACGACTTCTTTAAAAGTCACGGGTTCTGTCTTAATGTTCGGCGCCTCGATACCGATGGCCGCTTTACCGGGAATGGGCGCTTCGATGCGCACACCGGATGCGGCTAAACGCAAGGCGATATCGTCGGCCAGATTTACTACCGAGCTGACCTTCACGCCCGGCGCCGGTTCCAGTTCGAACCTGGTCACGGACGGTCCCCGGGTGACATGAACCACCTGGGCATGTACTTTAAAATCAGCCAGGGTCTGTTCCAGGATGGCGCATTGTTTCTGGATATCCGCCTCATAATCCTTGCTCCGGGGTTTCACCACCGTTTTCAAAAGGCTTAAAGGCGGCAGCCGGTAATGGCTGCTTTTCTTTTTGCCCGCAGCAGTAGTGGCAACATTAGTGCTTGCAGCCGCACCGCGGGAAGTTTCCTGGGGCACTTCTCCGCCCCCCTGGATATTTTCCCGGACGCCAGCCGTAGCAGTTTCCGGAGTAACAGTCGTTCCGGCAACAACGCCGGCTGCATTTGCCCCTGCCGTGGCAGCATCAGTGTCATCGTCAAAATTTTTAATCACGGGACCAGGGGCAGCTCCCCGCACAGCCGCACCGGGAATATCCGCAGCCCGGGGCCGCAGCACCACAATCTCCGGTTTTTCTGCGTACACCGGCGTCAGCGGTTTCCGGCTGGCATCCGCCGGAGCCGTATCCGGATTATCCGTATTTTCCAGCGTCTCCGCCGGTACGGTCACCGTTTTTTCTTTCTCATGACCCAAATTTAAAATATGTTTAAAAAGGCCGGGTTTCTTAATCCCCTCCGTAAAATCTGCAAACTCATCCTGCTCGTACACATTAGGCTGCTCCGGCGGGAGCGGTTGAGAAACAGGCGCCGCAGATTCTGCCTCCACTTCTTTCTCCTGGTAATCAGGAGAAAAAATCTTGTGGCTGGTGATGCGTTTAAAACTGTCGCCGGCTTTTTCCGAAGCCGAGCGCAAAGAAATTTTCCCGGTCAGCACGATGCTGGCCAGGATGCCTGCGCAAAGCAAAAGAAGCGCACCTACTGAACCGGCCACCTTCCGCAACAGCATCAGGACCAGGCCGCCAATAAGTCCGCCTCCCGCGGGCAATTGTTCCGGGAGCAGTTCCTCCCCTGCAGGCACAAACACATGATGGATGATACCCAGCACGCACACTATAAACAGCACGGCTGCCGCAAAGCCCCAGGTTAGGAGCAGGTTCCTGTGTGCCAGGAGCAGTCCCGCCCCCAGGACAAAGAGAACCAGGGGCGCAAAGAGCGCTCCCAGTCCTAAGGCATACCGCAAAATTTTATTCAGGAAGGCGCCCACGCTCCCCGTGGACAACCCTAAATAAGACGCACCAAGAAAAACCGCCAGGGCTACCAGGACAATACCCAACAGTTCCGTCTTTCGATATGGAGTTTTGCCGGTACCGGATTGCATGGTATCCCTAACAGCTCGCGTCACTTACAACACCTCAGTTAATTTCCATGATAATCGGCAGGATCATCGGTCTCCTGCGGGTTTTTTCAAACAAGAACTTGCCCAGGGCGTCCCGCACATTGCCCTTGATGGTGGACCATTCCTTCACATTCTCGTCCTCGCATTTATCCAGGACATTCACAATCCTGGCCCGGGCCTCGTCCATCAGATCTTCCGATTCCCGTACATACACGAAGCCGCGGGACACCAGATCCGGACCGGATTCAATCCGGCCGCTGGATTTATCCATGGCCATAACCACGATGATGACGCCATCCTGGGACAGCTGCTTGCGGTCCCGGAGTACGATGTTACCTACATCGCCCACACCCAGGCCGTCAATCAGTACCTTGCCCGCCTGCACATGACCGTTCAAAGCGATCTTGTCCGGCGTAACCTCAATCACAGCGCCGTTTTCGGCGATTAAAATATTATCCTTGGACATGCCCAGGCTTTCCGCCAGCTTGGCATGCTTTACCAGATGCCGGTACTCGCCATGGACAGGGATAAAGAACTTAGGACGCACCAGGTTGTGCATCAGCTTTAACTCTTCCTGGCTGCCGTGACCGGACACATGGACGCCGTTGGCCTTTTCATAAATTACGTCCGCGCCCAGCTGCAGCAATGCATCAATGGAACGGGACACCATCTTTTCGTTGCCGGGAATCGGCGAAGCCGAAATGATGATGGTATCGCCCGGCACGATGATGACCTTGCGATGGTCGCTCATAGCCATACGGGTCAGCGCGCTCATGGGCTCGCCCTGGCTGCCGGTGCAAACCAGTACCAGTTTGCTGTTCGGATAGTTATGCGCATCATCGATATCAATCAAAAGTCCATCAGGAACTTTGAGATAACCCAGCTTCATGGCAATACCAACTACGTTCACCATGCTGCGGCCGATAACTGCCACCTTGCGTTTGTATTTAGCCGCCGACTCCACGATCTGCTGGATGCGGTGCACGTTAGACGAGAAAGTAGCCACGATGATTCTGTTCTTGGCGCTGCCAAATTCTTCGTCAAAAGTCTTGCCCACCATCTTTTCGCTGGGGGTAAAACCGGGACGCTCAGCGTTGGTGCTGTCTGCTAATAAGAGCAGCACACCCTGGTTGCCGTATTCGGCAAAGCGGCCGAAATCGGTAACCTGGCCGTCTACCGGCGTCTGGTCAATCTTAAAGTCGCCTGTATGGATTACCAGGCCTACCGGCGTATGGATAGCGATAGCGATAGAATCCGGAATGCTGTGGTTAACCCGCATGAATTCCAGTTTGAACACGCCGGCCCTGATCCGGTCGCCGGGCTTGATCACATGTAAATTGTTGCCGCTCACATGGGCTTCCTCTAATTTTCCCTGCAAGATTCCCAGAGTTAAAGCTGTACCGTACACCGGTACGTTAATCTCGCGCAGGACATAGGGCAAAGCGCCGATATGGTCTTCATGACCATGAGTTAAAAAGATACCCTTAATCTTATCCCTGTTCTCCACCAAATAAGTAATATCAGGTATCACCAAATCTATACCCAACATGTCATCCTCAGGGAATTTCAGGCCGGCATCCACCAGGATGATATCATCGCCATAACGGAAAACCGTCATGTTCTTGCCGATTTCACCCAAACCTCCCAAAGGAATAACCAATAATTTTTTTGTATTTTTTTCCAAAAAAAATACACCTCCAATTTTTTTTAATTTCCGCACATTTAATAAATAAGTAATTTCTTTATTAGCCGCACTTTAACTCTGCTGTAATTATACAATACTTCCGCAGGAAAAACAATTGTTTACTATTAAATTCACAAACTTTTTCCTATTTATACGTAAAAAAAGCGCTTCTCACTCAGGAGAAGCGCTTCGTAAACGTAAAATTAAAATTTTAAACCGCCTGTTACCGCCAGTTGTTAATTTTCTTCGTGGCTTTCCAGATGGCCTTTCTTATTGTGGCGCTGCCACAGGTAGCACACTACCAGGACCACGATACCGATAATATCGGTCATGGTGCCGGGATCAATCAGCAGCAAGCCGCCGATAAAGAAACATATTCTCTGGATAGGATTCAACAGGTTGGAGCAGTAACCGATCATGCTGACCGACACACCCCACATGCCGATGATGGCCGTAGCCATACTCATCAGGACCTTGCCTGCGGTGGCGTTAACCATCAGCAGTTCCGGAGACATAACGAAAATGTACGGTACGATGAAACCGGCAATAGCCAGTTTGGCCGCATTGACGCCCGTCTTCATGGGGTTGCCGCCGGAAATACCGGCGCCTGCATAAGCAGCCAGAGCTACCGGAGGCGTTACGTCCGCCACGATACCAAAGTAGAAGGCGAACATATGGGCCGCCAGTACCGGCACCTGCAGTTGCAGCAGCGCCGGAGCTGCAATGGTAGAAGTAATAACGTAGTTAGCGGTGGTAGGAACGCCCATGCCCAGGATTAACGAGGTAATCATGGTGAAGAACATGGTAAAAATCAGGTTGCCGCCGGCTAAATCCAGCAGCGCCGTGCCTAACTTTAAGCCTACGCCGGTCTTGGTAACCACGCCGATGATGATACCGGCGGTGGCGCAAGCGATGAGCACGCCCAGCACACCTTTGGAACCGTTGATCAAACCATCTACCACATCCATCGGTTTAATACGGGTGGATTTTCTCAGGCAGCAGCACACCAGGGTCAGGAAAATGGCCCACAGGGCTGCACGCATGGGAGTATAACCGGTAACCAGCAGATAAACGATGACGATCAGCGGGATCGCCAGATGGAATTTTTCTACGAACAAAGCCTTGAACTTAGGCAGTTGCTCCCGGGGCAAACCCTTCAGGCCGTACTTTTGCGCTTCGTAATGCACGCCCAGCCACACACCGGTATAATAGAGGATAGCCGGGATGACGGCGGCTTTTACTACCTGAATGTAAGGAATGCCGATGAACTCCGCCATCAGGAAAGCGGCGGCGCCCATGACAGGAGGCATCAGCTGGCCGCCGGTGGAAGCTGCTGCTTCTACGGCGCCGGCGAAATCTTTACGGTAACCTAATTTCTTCATCATGGGAATGGTGAAGGAACCGGTACCAACCACGTTGGCTACGGAAGAACCGGAGACGGTGCCCATCAGGCCGGAAGACAGGACGGCAACTTTGGCCGGACCGCCGCTGGCCCAACCGGCTACGGCATTGGCCAAATCAATAAAGAATTTGCCCAGGCCGGTAGATTCCAGATAAGCGCCAAACAGGATGAACAAGTAAATAAAGGTGGACGAGACGCCCAGCGGCGTACCGAAAATACCTTCTGTCGTATAGTACAGATGGCCCACCAGCTCGCCAAAGCCCACACCGCGATGCGCCAAAAGTCCCGGCATGTACGGTCCGAAAAGGGCGTACAGGATAAAGGCCAGGGCAACCAGCACCATAGGCCAGCCTACCGTACGGCGGGCAGCCTCGATGACCAGGATGGTTCCCACCAGGGCAATGTACATATCGATGTCCGTGTTCAGTCCGGCACGAAGTACCAGCTGATCATATTCCACCACGATGTACATACAGCAGGCGGCACTGACGATGGCAAACGCTAAATCCAAAGGATGCATGCTGGTCCGGGACCATTTAGTGCGGGCCGGATACAGCAGATAAATCAAAGACAGGCCGAAGGCCAGATGGATGGCCCGCTGCAAAGCGGCATCCAGCACGCCAAAGATGGCCGTATACAACTGAAAGATTGCAAAAGCGATACAAATAACATTAATAATATGATTCCAGGTGCCGCTCATAGTACGTTTATCTGATTCTTTGTCGTACTTTTTCAGCACTTCGTCCGCAGACATGACCTTTTCTTCTACTTCCGGTTCAGCCTGCGCCACTACCTTCTTCTCTTCACTTTCCGCCATAGCGGTAACCCCCTTTAGGCACCCAGTTCCTCCAGCCACAGCCGGTACCTGGGCTCAACCTTGACTTCCACCAAAGTCCCCTGCCCGTATAAACGACATAAATCATAAACCTGCCCCTGATGGACAAGTTTATGCTGAGCCTGGACAGCAGTCCTCAATTTTACAGACGAAAATGGTCTGTTCATTTCTAAATCAAAACGCCCCTCTTTTGACATCTGATATTTTCCTTCTGAAGGAGCGTATGGTAAGCCAACTCCTAAAGATGAATACACAGTATGAGTCATGGTCAGGTCATTAGCGCCGTTCACCCGGAAATATTCCCACACGGGTGTCAGCTGTACGGAATGCGTGTAAGTTAAATACCATTCGTCACCTGGACGGGTAGCCATACTTTTTATCTCTAAACCACCTTCAGGTTCCAGGACTAAGACCAGATTCCGGGCATACCACACCAAAAAAATCGCCAAAAGGACAAGAGCCGCTATAAATACTCTCTTAAAAATAGGCCGGACGCCGAAAAAATTCGATGTCCGGCCACTTTGTACAAACATCACTGGTAAACTGTTCCTGCTTATTTCTCTTTGAAGAACTTGTCAGCACCAGCGTTCAAAGCGATGGACATACCGCTCTGGCCATTGCTCTTAGCAATGCCAGCTGCTACTGCGTGAGCTTGTTTCATACGGTCCAGGTTGCCATACAGGGCTTTTACTACTGCATAACCAGTGTCAGCATCCATCTTGTCCGTGCAGGCGATCATGCAACGAACGGCAACGGCGTTCACATCGGCGTCCTGATTGGTATAAGTCTTAGCCTTGATAACCAGCTTGGTATAGAAAGGATACTTAGCGATCAAAGCATCAGCCTTAGCCGGATCAACGGGCAGTAACACGATCTTGTGCTGAGTAGCGATATCCTGAATAGCTGCGGTCGGATGACCAGCGGTTACGAAGGCCACATCAACGTTGCCATCTTTCAGGGCGTTAGCTGCTTCGGCGAAGGACAGGTATTGAACCTTAATGTCTTTATAAGTAATGCCATAAGCTTCCAGGATCTGACGGGCGTTAGCTTCAGTGCCGCTGCCGGCAGCGCCAACGGCTACACGTTTGCCTTTGCAATCAGCAATCGACTTAATACCGGAATCTTGCAGAGCCACAATCTGAATGGTTTCCGGATACAGGGTGCAGATACCTTTCAGGTTGCCGACTTTCTTGTCTTTGAACATTTCACTGCCGTTAGCAGCATAGTAAGCAATATCGTTCTGAATAAATGCCAGGTCTACCTTGCCCTCTTTCAGCAGGTTAACGTTGGCCACGGAAGCACCCGTGGATTGTGCGGAGGCATTGGCTCCCTTAACATTCTTGTTCAGAATATCAGCCAGAGCGCCGCCCAGCGGGAAGTACGTACCAGCAGTACCGCCGGTAGCAATGTTGATAAACTTCTTGTCACCAGCAGCCGGAGCAGCAGCCTTCTTGTCGCCACCGCCGCCGCAACCAGCCAGCATCGTGCCGAAAACCAGGATAGCCATCAGAAATGCCAATAATTTTTTCATCTCTACACATCCTCCTTTTACAGTGATGGGATTCACCAGCTCCCCTCGAGCCTTTGGACAAACACTTAGACCATCACTTATCGTTACTGTTTTGTTCGCCACTTCCCTCTAAATTCCTGCTACCTGTGAGGGAATTGTGAAAAATATATTGTATACACTTTTGAAAGTGTATACAATATTACACTTTTTAATAATTTTGCGCTTTCTGGAAAAGTGTGCTAAGATAAAAAAGAAAATATTCTAGTAAAGGATGTGTACTCCATGACACAAGATGTTGGTGTTTATAGTTTAAAGGTTGCCCGGACCTTGTTTCAAAATTTTTACCGGGCCAAGTTATACGATGGTTTGAACAGACTGATCGGCCGGCTGACCATCGTGCCCGCCATGCCGCTGGACCGCAGCCAGGTTCCTCCGGATGCGCCGGAAGTCAAAGGCTATCTGCTGGTCATCGTGGAAGATGCCGATATCAATAAGGATAACCTGATTGATTTTGAAGAGCGCACCTCCCTGGCCATCCTGAAAAGATTTGCCACCGAAGCCATCGCCTTCGAACACTGCGAATTTTATTATCCCTCCCCGGCTTTCGTCTTCGGCCAGAAAGAAGCCGCAGCAACTAATCCCCTGGCAGATAAGATTCCGCCCGAAAACTAACCTGACAAAAAAAGTTCCGCCCCGCAGAATTTCCTTAAAGGAAAAATGCGGAGCGGATTTTTTTATGCTCCAAAAAAATTTGTGGTCGTGTTTTATCATCTGGCTAAAATAAAAATTAAAAATTATCACGAGGCTTAAAACCTCCCGACCAAAGGAGAGGATCAGATTTACGGGTTAAAAGGTCACCGCAGCGCTCGCTGACTGGTTGGGAGAGGATGTTTGCAAAAACGGGTAAAAGTCTTTACATTATAGAGTACCTTTTTTCTAAGGACTTTTCCCCGATTTCCGAGTTATCTTCTCCACCTCAGTACCGGAGCGGCTTCCAGCCAAAAAAGTGCCAAAATCTATCCTCTCACCCCGGTGGTTAATTTAAGTTTTGTAAAATTTTTTTTCCTACTGTCTTAAAACCAGACTGCGGATGGAAATATTTACCTTGTTCAC